>NZ_JBWKFM010000001.1:62805-179329 GCF_056434285.1 Streptomyces sp. NPDC044063 | reverse complement strand
GTGTTTTCTCCCCTTCCGCGTCTATCCGTTTTGCCCCCCCCCCCCCCCCTCCCCCCCCCCCCCCCCCCCCCCCCCCCCACCACCCCCTCAGCGGGCGTCGGTGCGCTTTTCGAGGCGGGTGCCGTGTCGAAGGGTGATCGACATCAGGTCGCTGGGGGCGTCCAACTCCAGGCGGTGCCAGCGGCCTCGGGGGACGATGACCGCGGCGCCCGCCCGCAGCCGCACCATGCCCTCGGCGGCGCCGGACCCGTCGGGGCGGAGGTAGAGGCGGACGCCGCCGGTCAGGCAGCACACCGCCTCGTCGGCCTCCGGGTGCATCTCCCAGTGGTCGCCGTGGACGTCGGCGTCGGTCTCCACGCGGAACGTCGCGATCTGCCAGGCGCCGCGGTCGCCGCTCGCCATCCGCCGTTCGGCGGCCCGGACATCGCCGTCGGGGTGGATGTGCAGCGCCGAGGCGAACAGGTCGATGGGCGAGACGGGCGAGATAGGCGAGATGGGCGAGACGGGTGTCGTCGTCACGATGGCGTTCCTTCCGGTCGGTTCTCCATGGGCACCACTCCGGGTCGGCACCCACGAGTTTTTATACATGTAAGAAAAGTAGCCCTGGAGATCATCCCTGTCGACCCCTGGGGGATGATGAGGGCATGCCTCAACCGTCCGCACCGCGCAGAACCACCGGCCGGCCTCCCCGTATCTCCCGCGAGGAAGTCATCGAGACAGCCCGCCGGATCGTGTCCGCGGAAGGCGTCGACCGGCTGACCATGCGACGGCTGGCCACGGAGGTCGGCAGTACGCCGATGGCGCTCTACCACCACGTCCGCAACAAGGAGGAACTGCTCGTCCTCCTGCTGGACGACTACGCGGCGCGGACGCTGCGACGACCCGAGCTGCCCGCCCAGCCCCGTGAACGTGTCGTCGTCGCCGCTGCCACGATTCACGAGGCGCTCGCCGCCTGCCCCTGGATCGTGGAGGTGCTGACCGCCGACGACCTGATGTCCACATCCGCCCTGTGGTTCGTCGAGCAGATCGTCGACGGCCTGGTCGCATGCGGCCTGACCCCGGAGCGGGCCGTACACGGCTACCGCGCGATCTGGTACTACACCGCCGGAGAGATCGTGGTACGGACGACAGCCGCCCGGCGGCGCACGGACGACGACCGAGCGACCTACCGGGAGCGGGTCTTCGCCGATCTCGACGCGAACGAGCTGCCCCGCCTGACACAGCTCGCCGACGACTGGGCACCGCTGACCGCGGAGGACACCTACCTGGCCGGACTCCGAGCCCTGGTGAACGGCCTCCTCGCCCCTCCCGGCCCGTCCGCCGCGTGAGGGGACAACCGCAGGCCGGCACCGTCACCGGGCGCCCCGACCCCGGGCCCCTGCCGACGCGCGCCCTGGCCCGGGAGTCCGAACGAGCCCGGCGGCTCCTGGCCTCCGGGGACTGGCGACCGGACCCGGCGGACACCGAGGCCGCGGCAGCCGTCCTGGCCCGCCTCACCGCGCCTCTCCCGACCCGGCGGACCGCGTCGGAACGGTCCCGGGCCACAGACCGGGACCGGCGGCTCCAACGCGTCCTGCGCACCACCCTCCACCACCTCGACGCCGGGGCCGTCAGCCCTCAGGCCGCCGCCCTCCTCGCCGCCGTCGCCCGCGCCCTTCTCCCCTGGCACGCCTCCCCCAACCCACCAACCGCCGCGGCGGCACCGGGATACGGGCCCGCGTCAGGAACACCGACCGAGGCGGGAGAGGCCCTTCTCCCGGACCTGATCGCCCTGTTCACCGCCCTGGCCGCGCCGCGTCCACCCGGCCACGCCCCGCGCACTCCCCCGGTCGAGCCATGGACGGTCCGGCACGCGGGCGCGTTCCGCCGCTACGGACGGCCCTCACCGGGGGTATGGACGGCCGAGACCGTCACCTGCCCGGGGTGCGGAAGCACGACCGGCCCATGGACCGTGACCTGCGACTGGCGTCTGGTCACCCTGGACTGCCGGTGCGGGGCCGTCACCGACGAGCACGGTCTCTCCCTCTCCGAGGTCTGGCTCCTCCTGCCGGACGCGTAAAGGACGACAGGTTCGTCGTCCACACCGCAGGTGCGTATGCGCCATTGCGGCGGCCGTCGGCGCTCGACGTCTGGCAGAGCCCGCTCGGGCGGGGGCATCATGGGCGGCGGCCGTGACGCCGCAGACCGGCGTGAGACCGAGGTGTGACCGTCTGTCGGACAGCCCGGAGGAGCCCACCGTGGCCGCACGCACCGGCAAGGAGTTCCTCGACCGGCTCGCCCGCTCCCGCCCCACCGTGCACATCCAGGGCCGGACCCTCGTCGGCGGGATCCAGCACCATCCCGCCTTCCGCAACGTCGTACGCACCTACTCCGAGCTGTACGACCTCCAGCACAGCGCGCCGCACAAGGACGTGCTCACGTACCCCTCCCCCGCCTCCGAAGCACCCGTCGCCACCTCCTTCCTCACCCCCACCACCCCCGGCGACCTCACCAAACGGCGAGCGGCGTTCACGGTGTGGGCCCGGCACAGCAACGGCATGCTCGGGCGCACCGGCGACTTCCTCAACAGCGGGCTGATGGCCATGGCCTCGGCCGCCGACTGGTTCGCCGGAGTGGACACGGCCTTCGGCGACAATGTCCGCCGCTACTACGAGAGGGCCCGCGAAGAGGACCTCCTGTGCAGTCACACGCTCATTCCGCCGCAGGTCAACCGTGCCGTCGCGGGCCCCCGGCAGGCCGCCGGGAACGTCTCCGCGCGCATCGTGCGGGAGGACGACAACGGCGTGGTGATCCGGGGCGCCCGGATGCTGGCCACCATCGCGCCCTTCGCCGACGAGCTCCTCGTCCTCCCCTCCACCCTGCTGCGCGGCACTCCCGAGGACAGGGCCTACTCGTACGCCTTCGCGGTCCCGATGGACGCCCCGGGGCTGCGGTGCGTCGCCCGCGAACCGCTCGATCACGGCCTGCCGCGCCACGACCACCCGCTCGCCTCGCGCTTCGAGGAGCCGGACTGCGTGGTCGTCTTCGACGACGTGCGCGTGCCGTACGAGCGGTGCTTCCTGCTGGGCGACGTCGAGCGGTGCAACGAGCTCTTCGCCCGTACGTCGGCCGTGGTGCACATGTCCCACCAGGTCGTCGCCCGCACGGTGGTGAAGACCGAGTACGTCCTGGGCCTGGTGTCGCTGCTGACGGAGGCCATCGGCATCGAGGGGTACCAGCACGTCCAGCAGGACGTCGCGGAAATCATCACCACTCTGGAGACGCTCCGGGCCTTCCTGCGCGCCGCCGAGGCCGACGCGCAGGTCAACGAGTACGGCGTGCTGACCCCGGCGTGGGCCCCGCTGAACGCCGCCCGCAATCTCTACCCACGCCTCTACCAGCGCTTTCCGGAGATCCTGCGCAAGCTCGGTGCCGGCGGTCTGATGGCCACGCCCACCGGTTTCGACGTGACCGGGCCGGCCGCCGCGGACATCGACGCGTACCTCCAGGCCGCGACGCTGACGGGAGCCGAGCGTGTGAAGCTGTTCCGGCTGGTGTGGGACACGTGCGTCTCGGCCTTCTCCGGCCGGCAGGCGCTGTACGAGTACTACTTCTTCGGCGATCCGGTACGCATGGCGGGCGCGTACGTCGCCTCGTACGACCGGGAGCCGTACAAGGCCAGGGTGCGGGCGTTCCTCGACGGATACGAAGCGGGGCGCGGGCCGGACGGGCAGGAGCCCGCATGAGCCCCTCCACGCCGCACCCGCCCTCCCTCATCCGGCACTGGATAGCGGGCGAACCCGCCGCCTCCGCCGACGGCCGCGCCCTCGACGTCACGGACCCCGCCTCCAACCGGCCCTACGCGCGGCTGGCCGCCGGCGGCCCGGCCGACGTCGGGCGTGCCGTGGAGGCAGCCCGCACCGCCTTCCCCGCCTGGTCGCGCACCACGCATCTGGAGCGCGCCCGTGTCCTGCACCGCATCGCGGAGGCCGTCGAGGAGCGGCACGAGGAGCTCGCCGCCTGCGAGTCGTACGACTCCGGGCTGCCCATCGGCCAGGCCCGGTGGCAGGCCCGGCGCGCGGCGGAGAACTTCCGTCACTTCGCCGGGGTGATCACCGCGCTCGGCGAGGAGGCCTTCCGGCAGGGCGACGAGCAGCTCAGCTACGTCGTCCGCCGCCCTGCCGGGGTCGCGGGGCTGATCACCCCGTGGAACACGCCGTTCATGCTCCAGGCGTGGAAGCTGGCCCCGGCGCTGGCCGCGGGCTGCACCGTCGTCCTCAAGCCGGCCGAGTGGACCCCGCTGTCGGCGTCGCTGTGGCCGGAGATCCTCGCGATGGCGGGTGTGCCGGCCGGTGCGGTGAACATCGTGCACGGTACGGGCGCGGAGGCCGGCCGTGCGCTCGTCGATCATCCCGAGGTGCCGCGGATCTCCTTCACGGGCTCCACCGCCACCGGCCGGGCCATCCTGCGTTCCTGTGCCGAGCACCTGAAGGCCACCTCCATGGAGCTGGGGGGCAAGTCCCCGGTCCTCGTCTTCGCCGACGCCGACGCCGAGGCGGCCGTCGACGCGGTCGTGTTCGGGGCGTTCTCCCTCAACGGGGAGCGCTGCACGGCCGGTTCCCGGGTGCTCGTCGAGCGACCGTTGTACGAGGAGTTCACCGGCCGTCTCGCCGAGCGGGCCGCCCGCGTACGCGTCGGGCCGCCGTGCGATCCGGCCACGGAGGTCGGTCCGCTGGTCCATGCCGAGCACTACCGGCGCGTCCTCGCGTACGTCCGCACCGGCCGCGAGGAGGCCCGCCTGCTCGTCGGCGGCGACCGGCCGGAGCATCTGCCCGAGGGCAACTACCTCCGGCCGGCCGTCTTCGCCGACGTGCCGCGCGGCGCCCGCGTCTTCCAGGAGGAGATCTTCGGGCCCGTGGTCGCCGCGGCTCCCTTCGAGGACGAGGACGAGGCCGTCGCTCTGGCCAACGCCACGTCCTACGGCTTGGCCGCGTACGTCTGGACCGCGGATCTGCGGCGCGGCCACCACATCGCCCACGCGGTCGAATCCGGCATGGTGTGGGTCAACTCCCACAACGTACGCGACCTGCGCGCCCCCTTCGGCGGAGTGAAGGCGTCCGGTCTCGGCCGCGAGGGCGGAGCCCGCAGCATCGACTTCTACACCGAGTCCACGGCCGTGCACGTCGCGCTCGGCGAGACGCACGCGCCGCGGCTGGGAGGAGGACCATGACCCCGAGCGCGCACCGCGCCCCGGATGTCGTCCGCGCCGCCTACGCCCAGCTCACGGTCACCGATATGGCCAGGGCCCGCTGGTTCTGGACGGAGGTGCTGGGGCTGCACGTGCAGTACGAGGACGGCGACACGCTCTGCCTGCGCGGCACGGACGAGCTGACCCACCACTCCGTCGTCCTGCGCGCGGACTCCCATGCCGCGCTGGACCACCTCGCCTACCGGGTCCGTACGGCCGAGGACGTGGACCGTGCCGAACGGTTCTTCGCCGGCCTCGGCCGCCCCACCCTGCGCGTGCCGGCGGGCCACGGGACACCGGGGGTGGGCGACGCCGTCCGCGTCGTCGACCCGCTGGGCTTCCCCGTCGAGTTCTTCCACGACATCGAGCGCGCCGAACGCCTCATCCAGCGCTACGACCTGCGGCACGGGGCCGAGGTCGCCCGGCTGGACCACTTCAACATCTGCACCCCGGACATCGGCGCGGCGTACGCGCACTACACCTCGCTCGGATTCGGCTGCTCCGAGACCATCGAGGGCGACGCCCACGAGCTGTACGCGGCGTGGATGTACCGCAAACCGACCGTCCACGACGTGGCCTTCACCGCCGGCCCCGGACCCCGGCTGCACCATCTGGGCCTGGCCACCCATGAGTCCCACCAGGTCCTGCGCACCGCCGACATCCTCGGCGCCCTCCACCAGGAGCACCACATCGAACGCGGCCCCGGCCGCCACGGCGTCTCCAACGCCTTCTACCTCTACCTGCGCGACCCCGACGGCCACCGCGTCGAGATCTACACCTCCGATTACTACACCGGCGACCCCGACTACGAGACCTACCGCTGGAACGTCCACGACGACCGCCGCCGCGACTTCTGGGGCAACGCGGTCATCGAGTCCTGGTACAAGGAGGCGTCCGCCGTGCGTGACCTCGCGGGCGCCCTTCAGCCGGTGTCCGAAGGCGTACTGGACGAGTCGAGGGCGCGGGTGGGGGCGGACGGGCTGGGCTGACGGCGTCAGTGCACGAGGAGAGAGACAGGCGACATGGCGTAACCCTATTGAGTGCTGTGCGCCATGGACGGCGCTTTCCGGTTGACGGAGTAGGTCCGTGCCGGCGGGGAAGGTAACGGCCGTCACTCCACCCGACGGGAGTCCGCATGACGATCAGCCACCGCACCATCGGCACCGGCCCGCACAAGGTCCTGGTCCTGCACGACTGGTTCGGCACCAGCGCGGCCTGGGGCCCGTTCCTCGACCATCTGGATCCCGAGGCCTTCGGTTACGCCTTCCTCGACTACCGCGGCTACGGCGACCGGCGGGACGTGGCGGGTGAGTACACGCTCGCCGAGATCGCGGCCGACGGGCTCGCCCTCGCCGACCAGCTGGGCTGGGACACGTTCTCCGTGGCCGGGCACTCGATGGGCGGCAAGGCCGCGCAGCGCATCCTGGCCGAGGTCCCGGGCCGGGTGCGCAAGCTGGTCGGCATCACGCCCGTCCCGGCGAGTGCCTATCCGCTCGAAGGCGACGCGTACGATCTCTTCCACGGCGCGGCGCACAGCCCCGCCAACCGGCGGGCCATCCTCGACATGGTCACCGGCCACCGGGCGTGCGACCGCTGGCTGGACGCCATGACGGACCGTTCCGTGGCCGGCTCCCGGCCCGAGGCATTCGCCGGCTACCTGACCGAGTGGAGCACCCAGGACTTCGCGGCCAAGGTGGCCGGCAACACGCTCCCGGTGAAGGTCTTCGTGGGTGAGCACGACCTGGCCCTGACCCCGGAGGCGATGCGTGGCACGTGGCTGGCCCACTACCCCCAGGCCGAGCTGGAGATCCTGCCCAACTCCGGCCACTACCCGATGCACGAGATCCCGGTCGCCTTCGCGACCGCTCTGGAGGCCTTCCTGCGCTCCTGAGCGGTGTGAGCGGGAGGGCCGGCCCGGGTAGAGGACGGTCATATGGTGCTAGGCACTAGGCATGGCGCAAAGCAGCCGGCCTTCGCGTCCTCGCGGAATCCGGCCCGACCTCGGGCAAGAAGCTGCGACGACGCCTCGGCCTCAGCTCCCTGCAGATCGCGGAGGAAGTGACCTTGCTGGTGGAGCAGGATTTGGTGGAGGTGCACCCAATCAACGGGGACGATGCCCTGCGGCTGACCGGAAGCAGCGCTATGACGCGCCGAACCGCGCACGCCCCTGACGCACTCCTAGCGCCTCCGTGACCGCGAGCAACCTTGGCTCAACGGATGGGAAGGGATGACGGCGGTCCGAACCCTTTGGAGGAGCTTCCATGATCCGTACCCGTCGCACCGTCCTCGCCATCACGGTGGGCACCGTTCTCGCCGTGCTGGGAGTCGTCGTCCCCGCCGCATCCGCCCAGGCAGCCCCTGCCGCTCCCGCGTCGACCGGTGGCGACGTGTGCCGGGGCGTGCAGAACGGGCTCAACAGCCTGGGCTTCGGCGTCGGCGGGACCTGCCCCGACTGAGGTCCTTCAACATGGCCCCCGGCGGGCGGGGCTCCTCGGCCGGGAGAGCGAAGCGTCTCACGCCTCAGCTCCCCGGCCAGGCGCCTCGCCTGTCGGTGCACTCAGCCCAGCACGAACGGCAGCCGCGCGGCGATATCGCCCAGCAGGGCCTTCTCCGCGTCGACCGGCGCCCGGCGGCCGGTGCCGATCAGCAGCGCGTCCTTGTCGGAGAACGAGGCGGGGAACGAGACCCCGGCGATCTTCTCCAGGGACGCGCGTGCCGCCGCGAGGGTCTCGGCGGGCGGCTCGGCGGTCGACGGCAGATGCGCGATCAGGTCCAGGTGGTGCAGGGTCCATTCGAGCACATACGCGGAGAGGTAGTCGCCTGCGGTCAGCACCTCGTCCTGGGTGCTGACGCGGGCGGCGGGATCGGCGAGTCCGGCGGCGCGGCCGGCGGCGGAACCGACGTCGTCCAGGTGGAACTTGAGCAGCCGCGGCTCGCCGTACGCGGCGGCCAGCCGGGGGATCAACGCGTCGAGCGGGTCCTCACCGGTCGGGGGTTCGACGAGCTTCCAGTACGTGACCGCGTCCACGGTCGGCTCGGCGTCGGCCGGCGTGACCAGGGTGATCAGAACGTCCTGGGCGTCGATGACCAGGTGGCACACCAGGTCCCGCACGAGCCAGCCGGCACAGCCGGAAGGCCGCTCGAAATCCCCGTCCGGGACATCCGCGACGGCCGTGCGCAGCGCCGTCCACGAGCGTGAGAAGAGATCCACCCGGGCACGGTAATGCCGGACCGGAACGACGGACAACCGTATTCCGGCGGCCGCCTCGATGTGGATCGGACCGCGTACCCTCGGCTCCGTGCCCCGCCACCCCAAGAAGCCTCGCCGACTGATCGCCGACGGTCGAACGTATCTGTGGACGCTCCGCCACGGTCACCGCGTGCTGGAGAGCGGCCGGTCCGCGGACTGCCACGAGACCCTCACGCTGTACCCGCAGCCGGCCGGCACCGGCGGCCCGCTGCGCATCGTCTTCACCGACGGCCCTGGGCGGTACGTCCCGGGCGGCTTCCCCATGGGCTCCGGAGACGTGGGATACGTACGGGGTGGCTCCCTGAACCTCCACGAACCGGGCGCCGTCCGGGCCCTGCTGGACGCGGCGACGGCCCGCGGGTGGGAACCCGGGGAGCGGCGGGCCGTGGAGGTGGACGGCTGGCCGCTGCTGGAGGTGGTCCAGCAGGCCGCACAGGAGGGGCGCCATCACCGCACCACCCGGCTGAGCCCAAGGGACGAATGAGGAAACCGTGAACAGGACGCCGTACTACACCACCCACTCCTGCACCGGATGCGGGGCCGCCGTCCACGGGCTCTACGCCCGATGGACATGCGGAGCCTGCGGCACGTGCTCGCCCTACTCCGAACCCCCCGAGGGGTGGGACAGCGAGATCACTCCCGACGAGCTCACTTCCGGCGTGATCGGATACGACGCCCCGGACGAGCTCGGGTAGCGACCACGTACCCAAGCGCTCATCTGAGCGCATCACCGCCAGGCGTGGGCAGGATCTTGCGCCAGCAAACCGGATCTACACTGTCCGTATGAACGAGAACCTTCCGCCGTGCCCCGAATGTGCTGGCGAGTACACCTATGAGATGGGCACGCTCCTGGTCTGCCCCGAGTGCGGCCACGAGTGGACGCCCGCGCCCGCCGAGGCCGCGGAGGAGACCGGCGACAAGGTGATCCGGGACGCGGTCGGCAATGTCCTCGCCGACGGCGACACCGTCACGGTGGTCAAGAGCCTGAAGGTCAAGGGCCACCCGACCGGCATCAAGGCGGGCACCAAGGTGCGTAACATCCGCCTGGTGGACGGTCCCGACGGCCACGACATCGACTGCAAGGTCGACGGATTCGGTCAGATGCACCTCAAGTCGAGTGTGGTCAAGAAGGCCTGACCACACCGCACTCTTCCGCGAACGGGGCTGCCCGGGCGATGCCCGGGGCCCTCGCACAGTCGACGTCCTCGACAGTCAGGTAGCGGCCGGACAGATCCGCGGCTGGGCCCGTGGCCAGGTGGAGGACAGCCGTGACCGCTCTAGAGAGCGGAACGGCCCGCCCTGCTTCGATCTGCTCGCGGAGCCAGCGGGCACGGCGTCGGCGCCAGGGATCGGTGGAGTCGACCTCGTCCAGCGCACTCGTGGTGAGTCCGGTCGCCACGATCCCGGGATGCAGGCTGAAGGCCAGGACTCCGTAGGGGCGGGCCTCGCTGGCGATGTTCTCGATGAACGTGATGCCGGCGGCTTTGGCGACGGAGTAGGAGGACAGAGTGGGCCAGCGGTGCCGCCCCGCGGCGCTGCTGATGCTGATGATGCGGCCACCGCCATGACGGATCATCAGGGGAATCACGGCGTGCGCGGTGGCGACAGTGCTCAGTGTGTTGATGCGCACCGCCTCCCACCATTGTTCGACGGGGAGCTCCCAGGTGAGACCGATGGGGCCTTCGACGCCGGCGTTGTCGATGAGAACGTCGATGCGCCCGAAGTCGGCATAGATCTTCTGCATGGCGGTGCCGGCCGCCGTCATGTCGCTGACATCGGCGCACACCGTTGTGACCGGACCTCCCGGCTGCGTGGGCAGTGCCGCGGCGAGGCGCTCGAGCGCCGGGCGGGTGCGCGCGACAAGAGCCAGCCGGAATCCCCGTTCGGCACAGGCGGTGGCGATGGCCGCGCCGAGTCCGCCGGTGGCACCCGTGATGACGGCGACGGGCGAATCATCACACGATGACATGGGGCGTGTCCTCCTGCTCGGGTGCGCCGTAACGGCCACGTAGCGCGGCACGGTCGAGTTTTCCGGTGGCCGACAGGGGCAGCCGCTCCACGAAGTCGAAGGAGCGCGGCACCTTGTACCGGGCGAGCAGGCCGCGGCAGTGGCTGAGCAGCTCCTCGGTGTCCGGTCGGCTGTCGCGCCGGGGAACGATCACGGCGTGCGGGACCTCGCCGCGCCGACGGTCGGCACGGGCGATCACGGCGGCGTCCTCGACCCCGGGATGAGCGCGCAGGACGTCTTCGATCTCGGCGGGCTGCACACTGTATCCGCCGGTCATGATGGTGTCCTTGGACCGCCCGACGATGCGGACACAGTCGTGCGCGTCGCGGACCACCAGGTCGCCCGTACGCAGCCAACCGTCATCGTCGGTGACGGGGGCCAGTCGCCGGGAGCTCGTACGGTAGCCAGGGGTGACCTGGGAGCCTCGCACCCACAGCTCGCCGACCGTACCGGTCGGCACGGGTTGCCCGGGGGCCTGGGGGTCGACGACGCTGACTTCCAGGCCCGGGACCGGGATACCGGCGCTGTCCCGGCATGAATCGTCGGTGGGGCTCAGTCCCGCGCCGGCGAGTTCGGTCATCCCCCAGCTCTGCAGCAGTTCCACGCCGGTGCGCCGGTGCCAGTCGTGGCGCAGGTCGTCGGGTGCCTGCTGCCCGGCACTCAGGCAGCGCCGCAGAGCGGCCGGCCGCCACCCCTGACCGGCGGCCTCCAGCAGCCTGCGGTAGACGGTCGGCACCGCCTCGATGACGGTGACGTCCCGAGCGACCAGCTGCTCCAGCCACCAGGCCGGATCGAAGGCACGGGAGGAGGCCAGCAGCGTCGCCCCGGCCAGCAGAGTGGAGATCGCCGCGAGATGGCCGTACGTGTGCGCGAGGGGGATGGGAACGGCCACCACGTCATCGGGGTTACGGTGGCGGCGGCGCCAGATGCCGGTCGCGAGGTGGAGCGCCTGTTCCGTCTGGACCACGGGACGGCAGACGCCCGTCGATCCCGATGTATGCATGATCATGGAAGGGGTGTCCGCCGCACTCTGGGCGGTCGCCCGCCGCTTCGCGGCCCCTGTCGCGACGCCTGGGCCGCATCCGATGTGCCGTTCCGGCGTCACCGCGATCACGTCCACGCTCAGCTGTTGCCGGGCGCACAGCTCCTCGATGTCATCCGATCGTTCCGGGCTGGTCAGCAGCGCCCGGGGGCGGACATGCTCCAGCACGCGGACGATCTCGTGCTCGGTGAGCACGGCGTTCATCGGTGCCACTGCCATGCCCGCCTTGTGGGCGGCGAAGTACGCGGCGAGCCACGAACCGCCGTTGGGCAGGAGGAGCGCGGCGCAGTCCTCCGGCGTATGCGCCAACGGGCGAAGCGTGGCGGCCAGGGAGGAGGACCAGGAGTCCAACTCGGCGTAGGAGTAGGCCGCGGTCTCGTCAAGGACGGCGACACGCGCGCCGCCGGCGGCGAGCGCGTCGATCAAAGCGTCACGGAACATCTCAGGCACGCTCTCCAGCCGGCACTGCCGCCTCGGCCCGCATCTCGGGTGGAACGACCCGGGGGTTGAACAGTTCACGGATGTACGCCCACGGTCTGTCGTCGGCGTTCAGGGTGTAGGCCTTGAACGCGCAACGCGTGTCCGGTGCCTGCGGCCAGCTTGTCAGGCCGATCCGGCTGACGTGGCGGTTCATCGGCAGGCCCGCCGCGGCGAACGCGAACCCGATGGGGCGCGTACGGTCCCGCATCGCCGCGTCGATCCGTCCGTCCTGACCGGCCCGCGCCATCACGATGTTCGCCGACACCACCTCACCGGAACGGCCGACCAACCGGGTACGACGCACCAGGCACACATCGTCCGCCGCCAGGCGCAGCAGCCCGCGCGCGGTCGCCTCCACATGCTGCCCCGGCGTCATCTCGATGCCGTCCACCCACGGTGTGAGGGTCGCTTGTGTGAGCGCCTGGAGCAGGACGGTGGTCAAACCGTCACTGGCGAGCAGTATGCGTGTGACAGGCGACCGGAAAGCCGAGAGGTCGCCGGCGGGCAACGCATCACGAGTGTCTGCGGGAACAGTGAGGTGGCGCGTCGTGTGCTCTCCGGAAGCCCGGTCCAGGAACGACGGCTCGATCCGCGCCCACCGCGCGTCAGTCAACGGCACAGCCAGCCCAACGACCGAGTGATCCAAACGAAACTGCCCAGTCCGTAGGAAGCCGTGCGGGGCTGTCGGGTTCCGGGCCGCGGCACACGCCTTCCACACGCCCGGAATCCCGACCCCGAACTCCACTGCCCTATCGGTGCACTTCGCGCCTCATGGCGCAACCTCGACCGGCAGAAGCCGGGAAGGACGTCGACTCAAGCGGCCCTGTCCAGGTCCGCCAGCAGCCCTGCCCGAACGGCGGCGGTGTCCGCCCCGAGCCGGCCCAGTACGTCCGCCATCCCCTCTCCCCCGGCATCCAGTACGCCCAGCACGACGTGTTCGGTCCCGATGGAACGGTCCTTGCGTTCCAGGGCGGCCCGCAGCGACTGCTCCAGCGCCTTCTTGGCCTCGCGCCCGAAGGGGATGTGCGGCTTACGGGCAACCGGCGAACCACTCTTGCGGCCGCGCATGAACCCACGGCCCCCCTCCGCCGCGGGCGACGGGGGCATGTCCAGTGCGCCCGGCCCGAACACCTTCTCCGCCTGCCCGCGCACAGCTTCCAGGTCGATACCCAAGGCGCGCAGCGCCTCCGTGTCCTCCTCGTCGAAGGCGGCCGCGGGTGCGCCTGCCGCCGCCAGCACGCCCCGCAGCGCCTCGGGCGTGATCCCCAACCGGTGCAGCGTCGCCGCGCCGACAGCCTCGGGACGTGTGACGACGCCCAGCAGCAGGTGCGCGGGACCGATGCGCCCATGGCCCAATGCGCGCGCTTCCTCCTGCGCGCACACGACGGCCGCGCGGGCGTCCTTGGTGAACCGTTCGAACATGCCTAACCCCTCCCGGCGTGCTTCTTGTGGACGGCCTGCCGGCTGACGCCCAGGGCGCCGCCGATCTCCTCCCAGGACCAGCCCATGTGCCGCGCCCTGCCGACCTGCAGGGCTTCCAAGTGCTCGACCAGTCGCCGCAGCGCGGCGACGGCCCGTAGTCCCACGCGGGGATCCGCGTGCAGGGCGGCCTCGGCGGTACCGGCCGCCTCCCTCGCATCCGCGTCCGTTCCTGCCATGCTGTCAATGATGGTTGACGGCATGAGGGTTGTCAACCATCATTGACAGCCATTGCTATAGCCGTGATGCCAATCATTCTTATTCCTGAATGGCGCATGGGTCGGATAACCCGGACGGGTGATGTCAGCGACCGACACTTCCAAAAATCTTGAAATCGGCGGACTCTCGCTTCAAGGACCTTCGCGCCGGCGAAGGACCGAGAACGGGGGACGTATCCATGAACACCTTGAGGCGCGCACTGCGGCGCACCGTGAGACCGGTCGCGGCCTTCGGCGTCGCGCTCGCCCTCGCCACCGGACTCTCCGCCGAGGCCCAGGCGGCCAACGGCACGCTGAGCTACCGGGATTCGAGCGGGATCGACCACGCGAAGGACAATCCGACCGACGGCGTCTGCTACAGCTTCACCTCGGAAGCGGTCAGCGTCGCCAACCTCACGGACACGGACGGCAGGCTCTTCACCGGCAGCCTGTGCGAGGAGAGCACCTTCCTCATCAACATCCACGCGGGATCGTCCCTGACCTTCGGTGGGACCAAGCCCCGCAGCGCCAAGTTGGGGGGCTGACCGGCCATGCGCGGCACACTGGGACGGGTGGGGCGGGTCGGGCGGGTGGCGCTGGCCCCTGCCATGTCGCTCGCTCTTCTCGTCGGCTTCCCGGGCGAGTCACCGGCGGCCATCGGCCTCCTGACGTACACGGACTCACAGGGAGTGGAACACCAGCGGCAGAATCCGCTGGACGGAGACTGCATCTTCTTCGAATCGCCGGCGGTGAAGGTCAGCAACGGCACCGGGACGGATGCCGCGCTGTACCGGGACCAGAATTGCACGGAATTCCTCGTGTTCGTGTTCAAGGGGACGAAACTGCAATTCGGCGGCGACCGGCCGCAGAGCATCAAGTTCGGCTGACGGCAAGGACGGTACGCACGTCATGAACGCGGTATTCTCGCGGGTCGGCCGTGCGGGCCTGGCCCTCGGCACGGCCGTCCTGGACGTCGGCAGCGATTCGCTCAACAGCGTGCAGTTCGTGCCCTGACCCTTCCCACCGCTCGGCGGGCCGCCTGCCCTGGAGGCACGGCCCGCCGTCCTGTGCGCGGAGACGGGCGGGTCCGGCCGGGTTGGTCCCGGGATGGTCACGCGCTTCGCCGGACCGGTTCTCGGACGAAGGCGACGACGTCGTCGATGGCCGGCTCGTAGCCGTCGGAGGTGTCGACCGTCAGGGTGGGAACGTCCAGGCGGGGCACCCGAGGTGGCGGGCGAGTTCGTGGGCGAGGGTCGTCTTGCCGGTACCGGGTGATCCGCTGACGACGGTCAGAGTCGGTGAGGTCATGGCCCTTTCCATGGACGGGTGTCGGTCATGGCAGAGGTGAAATTCGGTGGGCGGCCGCGATGAGACACCGCTAGCGTACGGACGATGACGAACCAGCAGCCCACCGACGGCTTCTACCTCCGCAACGCTGCCACCGGCCTCGTCGTCCGCGACGGGCACGTGCTCCTGGTCCGCGGGACCTGGCCCGACCCCGGCTCGGAGACCTACTGGCTCCCCGGCGGGGGCCAGCAACCCGGCGAGACGCTGGCCGCCTGTGCCGAGCGAGAGGTGCTCGAGGAGACCGGAGTCCGCGTCGCGGCCGGCCAGATGCTCCTGCTGCGCGAGCGCATCGCCGGCAATCACCCCGAGAGCAACATTGCGTCGGACACCGGTCACCACCGCGTCGAGGCCGTCTTCTGGTGCGAGATCCTGCGCGAACCCGACACCCTCGGCGGCACCCACCACGACGACGTCCAGACCGGTATCGATTGGATCCCGCTCGACAAGGTCGCCGACCTGCCGATGGTCCCGCCGTTCCTCCAGCGAATGCTCCCCGGGCTCGCCGCCCAGGCCGCGGCCGGCACTGCACACACGTTCTACGCCGGAGACATCGAATGACGCCCCGGCCCGCCGGCGTAGTCCCGGCCTGAACGAGGTGCCGCGCCGGACGCACGGCGGCGGCGCACGCTGGAGCGCGCCCTTGGCAACGCGTCCAGCCGGCCATCGGCCCCCGCGCTCAGGGCCTGATCTCCAGGTCCCGGGCCGGGAACGCGTCGTCGTCCGCTTGCGCGGCGGCCTCGTTGTAGACCTCGGCGAGTACGGCGGGCATGCCCGCGTAGTTCATCGCTCGCAGCACCCGGTCGCGCAGCCCTGGCCAGTCGACGTTCCTGTCGTCGACCGTCGACAGGCCGCACATCCGCTTCAGTCCTGCCCGGGCGGTAGTGGCCCGGTGGGTCCTGGTGTTTCCGTTCTTCGGGAACGCGTCGGCGAGCAGCTTGGCGAGGTGCTGGACGTGCCGCTTCTGGGCCGCGGCGGTGGGCATCTTGCCCTTGTCGAGCGGGAGCACCAGCCCAGGGCCGGCGGCGGGGCCGTACTCGGGGAAGTCCTGGAGGTCCGGCATGCCCAGCCGGCCCAGGAGGGTGCTCAGCGGCTCCACCCGGCCGTGCCGGGCGTCCTTCCGGAGCTCCGTCACGAGGCCGTCCGGAGCGTAGGTGACCAGGGTGTTCGGTACCGCTGTGGCGGCCACCTCCTTCATCCATACGCCGCGGACCTCGTACTGGTCCGAGTCCTTCGCCTTGTCCGTGCTCTGGTTCAGGTTCTTCGGATCGTGGGTGGAATTGATCTGCTGCTCGCTCACCGCGTGGCCGGTCACCCGCCTGTACGTCTCCAGGGGAACGAGGAAGGACCGCACCAGCGAGGTGGTCTGCGCCGTCGGTGCGGCGGGGCCGCTCGGTGCCGCGCGGTTCTTCTGGTCCTGGTACGTGCGCATGTAGTGCATCGACCGCCAGGGACGGCCCATGTTGAGCCAGGCGGAATCCGTCTGGTTGCGGAAGTCGATGGCCCCGGCCCCTCCCTGGTGCACGTCCTTGTGCCGGCCGGCACCCATGACCGGCGCGAAGACCGTCTGATAGACGCGGACGCAGGTCTCGCCACCGTGCTCCTCGACGTCGATGTCGCCGCGATTGGTGAGGGAGGTCCTGCCTCCCGCCTCCACGGCGTAGCTGGCTTCCTGGTGGATCATCCTCTGTACGGTGACGGCAGCGCCGGATACGGGTGTCCGCCCGCTCGTCGCCCGGATCGCGTTCTCCTCGGCGGCGCGTTCGTCGCGGTCGTGCGGATCGCTGATCCGGAGCCCCGCCCCGTTGTCCGTCCCGGCGACCGGGCCCTGCCGTTGCTGGACGACGTGGGTGAGCTCATGCGCGAGGGTGCGCTGGTCCAGCGGGCCGTCCCCGATGACGACGTGGTCGCCCGAGGTGTAGGCAAGGGCGCCCAGTTCGGTGGCGGAGCGCCGGGCGGCGGCGTCGGTGTGCAGCCGCACGTCGGAGAAGTCGGCACCGAGGCGGGCCTCCATCTCCGACCTCAGCGGACCGGCCAGGGGCCGTCCCGGGGACGCCAGGGCCTGTTGGACGTGGCGGGCGACGGCCGCGTTCCCGGCGGTGCGCTGCCGGGCGAGGAGGTCGCCCGGCGCCAGCGGCAGCGGCAGCGGCTGCGGCTGCGGCTGCGAGACCGGGATGGCGCGGGCCTCGGCCTTCTTCTCGATGGGGCCGGCATTGCCGGTGGGGCGGTGCGCACGCATGGTGGGACCTCTCCGTGTGGCCTTCCTTCGAGCATCGTCTGCTGAGCGGCAGGATCTGCTTCGACTCCGTCGCATACGCGCTGCACCTGGCGGGAGCCGTCAGCGCGGCGGCGTACGAGGCGTGGCCCCACGACGTGGCCGGAGCGCTGCGGAACCTGGTGAACCGGTTGCCTGGGCGGGCGTCCCGACTGGTCGGTGCACGTGCTGCGCGACCTGCTCGACTCGCCGGAGGACGCCGGGCGGCCGCCCCAGGTGCGCGGGGAGAAGGGCCCCGAGTGGGCCCTGGAGAGCCACGTGTTCTGCCGGCCGGTGGGGGAGGCGGTGGCGCGGTTCGCCACCGGGTGAGGATGACGGGCAACGGGCATGTCGATCAGAGCAGTTCGGCCGGGAAGCCCGCCGGGACGGTCGCCCCGGCCAATGTCAACGTGCCGGTCCGCTTGTCCTTCCTGATGTAGCGCGCCTCGTGGTCGAACTCCTCCGCCACGTGGTGGTCCGGATCGCCCTTCGTGACCGACCGCCGGCCCTCCGCCGTCACGTGGAAGCGCACCCCGTACCAGTGATCGGCCGTCGGGTTGTCCTGGGCGTGCCGCATGCACGCCCAGAGCATCTTCTTGAGAGGTTCCTCGAAGGCCTTGTTGAACTGGCTGTTCGTCGCCGACGACATGGGCGTGAGGTTGCACGATGTGCCGGGACCGCCGAGGTGGTCGTTCCAGAGGTGACCGCGGACCCAGACCCTGCCGTCGCGGGCGATGAGGGCGTCGACGACGGTGCACTCCAAGGGGTTGGGCGGTGAGCCGCCGTAGCTGCGCTCCGGGGCCCGGGACCCCGGCCCCAGCGTGACGTGCACCGACCGGCCGCCGCCGACACGGTCGAAGGGGCCCCAGACGGGGCTCTCCCACACGACCTCGTTCTCCCAGCGGCCCAGCGTCGCCGTGCGTACGGGCCGGGGCGTGCGCTGGACGACGAGCGGACCGAGCGGCGCCCCGGCGATCAGCCTGCTGACGGCCGCGTTGCCCGCCCTGGGCTGCAACGCGGCCACGATCCGTGCGGACGACGGGGCTTCCGCCGCCGCGGACCGGCGCGACGACCCGACGGAATGCTCGTCTAAGTGGGCGTGATCGCTCCGGCGCATGATTCCTCACCATCTCGAGGCGATGCTCGAAGACTGGCCGATCCATTTTCTTCACGCAATGGACAACCGGCTATTTCTCGCCATGTCGTCGGCGCCTCGTGAAAAAACGTTCCCACGCGACGGAATATCGAATTCCAGATTTCCGCGGGATGGTACGCCTACCCAGCACCCCTGGTGAAGTAGCCCGAAAGAGTGAATCCCCTTGCGCTTGCGGCCTGTTGACGAGTCATGTCGAGCCGCTAGCATCGGTTTCCACGCACCGCCGTTCTGGCAAGTGCTTCCGGCACAGTCCAGCCCGATCATTTCACCGTCGGCGGCGCGGTGCGACGCGAACAGCCGTGAACCGCAATCGCAACGGATCCGGAGGATCGCACATGCCCATCGACGAATTCCCGATCGACCAGAGTGGCGGCACCAAAGTCCCTCACTCCATCACGGTCGGTCCGAACCGCTGGCTGTGGGTGACGACCGACAACAACGCCCTCGTGCAGATCAGCAGGAGCGATCCGACCGCCCAGACCGCGCACACCGATCTCATTCCGCAGTACACCGCCGGAATCATCAAGGATCCGACGGACCGGAAGGTCGTCTGGTTCGCCTCGCCGGCGGGCCCGCAGGATTACGACCCCATCTACGAGTTCGACGTCGAACAGCGCAGGGTCATCAACAAGCACAATCTCCAGCCCGACGCCCGGGCGCAGACCATCTCCAGCGTACGGTTCAAAACCGGCGAGGACCCGTCGTCCCCGGTCAAGGACTACATCCTGTTCGCCGAGCCCGTGTACACCAACGTGGGCTTCGTCGAGGTCGGCCAGAACGGTGCGAATTACCATTCGCTCCCCACGGGTACCGACGAATTCAACACATGGCTCTGGTCGGTGGCGGCCACCGTCAACGACCCGGACAAGCCGACGAAGTACACCTACTGGGTCACCGGGCAGGCGCACGACAGGCCCTACAGGAAGACCAACGGCCTGTACTGGTACACCCCGGCCGACGAGGGCGCGCAATGGAGGCGGATCCCGCTCCCCGGCAGCAACACCCAGGTGCCGATTCACGTCGTCTCCGGCCTCATCCAGGAAGGCTCGAGCAAGAATCCGTACCTCTGGATCAGTGCGCGCAACCCCAACCAGATCCTGCGGTACGACATCAAGAACAAGTCGTGGAAAACGAGCTCCAACATCAACGGTGAGCCACGTCAGTTGCTGTTCGGCCCCGATGGAAACATCTGGGTGGCCGGAACCGACAAGATCTACTGCTTCGAGAAGGACGTCTCCCGTCCGCCCATCCCGACCCCCCCGCTTCCGGGCGGCGAGGCCTACGGGATCTGCGTCGATGAGAACGACAAGGTCATCTGGTACACCAACCGCAAGACGAGCAAGATCGGCAAGTACCCGATGCCGACCGAAGGCAAGAGCTCCTTCGGCAAGACCCAGATGCTGGTCCAGTCGGTCAAGAACATCACCCCGGGCTCCGTGGCCGAAGTTCCCTTCGTCGCCGAATTCATGGCCGACGCCAGCCCGACCCCGGGAATCCCGCTCACCTGCCGGATCATTTCCGAGGAGGCGACGTTCCTCGACGGCCGCCGCGAATGCGTCATCGAGACGGACTGGACCGGCCAGGTCTCCTTCCCCGCCGTGCAGGCGGGCAAGGTGGAGGAGGAGGTCGTCCTGAAGATCGGCTGGGGTGACAACGAACCGCCCACCAGCGTGGTCCTCCACGTGCGCGACGAGCCTGACGACGACGAGGCGTAACCCTCGCACTCCCCCATCGCGACACGAGAGGAGCCCGGCCGTGCCGTCCGCAACCGGCAACATCCACGACCTCGCAGGCAACGCCAAGCCCGTGGCGCTCGCCTACAACCCCACCGACAGGAACATCTGGTTCATCACCCCCGAAGCGAAGATCGGCAGCTTCACACCCCGCGCCCCCTACGAGAGCAGGGTCTTCGACCCGATCTACTCGGGGAAGAGCGCGGAGGACCTGGTGCTCGGGGACCAGGCCGTCTGGACCTACATCCACGACACCGCGAGCGGACACGCCCTCTCGTGCGCCAGTGACGGCCGCTACGCGGTGCACAGTTCCGGGCAGGCGGCCGCCACCCGCGCCATGGCCATGGGATCGGACAGCAGCGGCGCGCGGCGCGTCGTCGCGACACTCGAGGGCAGGGGGGCTCTGCTCTTCATCGACGCCCAGGGCGGGGTCTCCTACTCGACCGACCACGGCAAGCCGCTGCACGGGCTGGCCGTCGACGACAGCAATCCCCAGGAGTACTGGGTCAGCTGCCCCGACCGTCACCACGTGGTCCGTTTCGACGCCTCGGTCGGGGACTTCGACCTGTCCCCCATCGACTTCGGTGGGCAGCTGAAGCCGCAGTCCGTCGCGCTCACCGGGACAGGCGGCAAGATCCTCTGGGCGACCACACCGGACGCCAAGATCATCCGCTACGACTTCGACACCAAGTCGCACAGGACCATCGACATCCCCGCGGTCGCGCACCGCGTCTACGGCCTTCCCGACGGCTCCGCGTGGTTCACGATGCCCACGGGCGACGCGGTCGGCTACTTCGCCCCTGGCGCGGCGACCCTGACCGGGACCATCCCGACCGGCAAGGGCACGGGGCCGTCGAGCCTCGCCGTGGACCGGGACGGGACGCTGTGGATCGGGCTCGCCGGGACCGGGCAGATGTTCCGCGTCTCGAAGGTCCAGCTGAACCCGGTCTCAGGACAGGGACAACAGGCCGTCGTCGGCACCTCGTTCCCCAACCCGCTGAAGGTCAAGGCGACCAGGCTGGACGGCAGCCCGGTGCAGGGAGCCACGATCACCTTCACGATCAAGGGCGACCAGGCCAGGTTCGACGGCGACAGGACCACCGACATCCGGACCACCCTGGCCGACGGCACCGCCACCAGCGCCCTGCTCCACGCCAAGCAGGTCGGACCGTGCGACATCTCGGCTCTGTGGGAGGAGGAAAGCGCCTTCACCCGCTTCGAGAACATCACCGTCACCCCGGCCGTGGGACCCGCCGACCACACCCGTTACCTCTCGGGCGCCGGCCAGGAGACGGTGCGTGGCGCGGAGTTCCCCGAGCGGCTCAAGGTCACCGTGGTGGACGCCAACGGCGCACCCGTACCGGCCGTCGACGTCATCTTCAGGATCGTGGACGACGACCTGGCCTCGTTCGACGGCGGCCCGATCGCCGTCGTCCCGAGTGACGACACCGGCGTGGCCGCCTCCCCCGCCCTGACGGCCGGCTCCGAGGCCGGGCGCGTCCGGGTCGAGGCCTGGGCGGCGGACACCTCCGCCGGAACGGTGTTCCGCGAGCGCGTTCTCTGACGACGACGGACCGGTGCGGGTAGGAAACAGACAGGAGAACCGATGACGCAGCAGACCCCCGGGTTACAGACCGAGTTCGACTTCGAACTGCCCTGTGGGTACGTCGACGGCGAGGGCACCGTCCACCGCCGGGGCCGCATGCGCCTGGCCACGGCACGGGACGAACTGGCGCCGCTGATCGACCTGAGGGTGAAGGAAAACCCGGCGTACCTGGGGGTCGTGCTGCTCAGCCTCGTCATCACCCGGCTGGGAAAGGTACCCGAGATCCACGCCGGCGTGGTGGAGTCGCTCTTCGCCACCGACCTGGCCTACCTCCAGGACTTCTACCGCCGCATCAACGGGCTGGAGGGCGACCGCGCGGTCGCCTGCCCGTCGTGCGGCTCGGCGTTCACCGTCCCCGAGCCCGTGCCCGGTGAACGCCTGGGGGAATCATGACGCACCCCGCCGACCGGCTCCGGGAGGAGGTCGCGTACATCGCCTACCACTTCCACTGGGCGTACGCGGACCTGCTGGCCCTCCCGCACGGGGAACGGCACGCGTGGGTGCGCGAGATCGCCCGGATCAACATGAGGCTGTCCGGGGACGGGGGCCAGTGATGTTCCCCTGGCCGTCCTGGCGCCGGCGGTCACCGCGCCCGGAGCGTGCCGCGTCGCAGCCGTCCCCGTACCCCCCGTTGCGGCCCACGACGACGGTGCCGCGGCCTGTGCCGCCGTCGTGGGCCCAGCGGGCGACGCTGCCGGGCAGTCCGCTGCCCGGCTTCCGGCGGTCGCTCGCGGCGTGGCGGCCGGTGCCGGCCGTGGCCCTGCACGGGCGGCTGCTGCCGCGTGGCGTGCGGGTGGGGTGCGGGAGGGCGGGCTTCTCCCGCGGGCCGACGTGGCGCCCGTACGGGGTGGGGGCGGCCCTGCCGTTCGTCGTACCGCCCGAGCCGCTTCCGGTTCCGGAGGAGCCGGTGCGTGTGTGGCACAGGGTGGTACGCGTGGTGGGAGGTGCCGTACGCGGCCGGGGCGCCGCCGTCCAGCGGTCCGCGGGTGGCGGGGGCACCGAAGCGGGCGGGGTCTTATGGACGTCGTACGGGGGCGAGCGCACGGCCCGTCGCGCCGAGCGCGGCGTGGATGTGGCGCGGGTGTCGGGCGCGAGGCCCGTGTCCGGGCTCCTGGGAGGCGTGGTGGGCGTGTTGT
This sequence comes from Streptomyces sp. NPDC044063, assembly GCF_056434285.1. Lineage (NCBI taxonomy): Bacteria > Bacillati > Actinomycetota > Actinomycetes > Kitasatosporales > Streptomycetaceae > Streptomyces > Streptomyces sp. NPDC044063. The sequence goes on along the minus strand of NZ_JBWKFM010000001.1, from coordinate 156,417 downwards.
CCGTGTCTTCGCCTCCCGGGGCACCTCCCCGGCCTGCGAGGCTGACGGCGGCCCCGGCACGGACCGGGACCCGTCCCGGCACCGGCCTGCCCCGGGCCCTGCCCTTCGTGCAGGTGCACAGCCCGGGCGGCGTCCCTCCGTCAGCGCTGCCGCCGGCTCTTCGGCCGCCCGCCACCGCGCCGAGCCCCTCCGCATCCGCCCCTTGGCCAACGACCGCTTCGGAGACCCCTGTGGCGGCCGATCCCTCCGGGAACGCTCGTCGGGCCGCCACCCAGGTGGGCATGCCGGCGCCCACTCCTGACACGACTGTCGTCCTCCCAGTGACACCCACCCCCACCCGCCGCTGGGCTGTGCCCAAGGCGACGCCCGCGCGGGTTCTCGACCGGGCTGTCGCCCGGACGCTCCGCGCACCGGCTCCCCAGGCGCCCACGGCTCCCCCTAATGCCCTCGCCGGCCCTGTGCCGATCCCCGAGTCGACCGCTTCCTCCCCCTCTTCCGCACCACCCCGGCGACTGAGCGCCGCCATTCCCCCGGCACCCGCCGTACCGATTCCACGGCCCGGGCCCGGACGCGGGCCCGTCGCCTCCAGCACGTCCCACGAGCCCGCATACCCCACGTCCCGCTTCCCGGCGGTCGATCGAAGGCCGGGAGGCGCTACCGGAATCCGTCCCGCCCTTGAGGCACCGGACGGGCCGGGCAGGGCCGGAACTCCACTGCCCGGCACCCTCCACACCCCGTACGCCCCGGTCCCGTCCGACGACCGGATGGGGACAACACCCCGGCCTCGCATCGGGCTGCCCCTGCCCCATACACCCCCGACCGCCGTGCGCGTATCCCTCTCGCCCCACCCTCAGGGGCGCGAGGGCTCACCACCGGCCTCCGCCCCACCCCCGACCCCAGCGCCACCAGGGGTTCCCCCACCCCCCGATCCCGCCCTCCTCGCCCGCCGGATCGCCGAGTCCCACGCCGATGTGATCGCCCGCGCCGTCCTGCCCACGCTCGACGTGCCAAAGCGCACCAGCCTCACGGAGCACACCGGCCCCCCGGAACGCGGCGTCGACTGGCCGGCGCCGTACTGCCCGACCCCCGGCCACGCCCACCGTTGACGACATCGACGCCTTCCCTAACGGAGCCTCCATGCCGGACCAGGTCCAGCCGTTCGCCGTCAGTTCGTTGTTCCAGTTGACGATCGGCGGCAGTGAGCTCGGTTCGTTCACCTCGTGCGAGGGGCTGGGCTGTTCCATGGACGTCGAGGAGCGGACCGAAGGCGGGATGAACGGGCGGGTGTGGCATCTGCCGACCCGGATCCGTTACTCGAACGTCGTGCTCGGCAGACCGCTGACCAAGGACACCGTGCTCATCTGGGCGTGGATCCAGCAGCAGGTCCGTGAACCGCTCCGGCTGCCCGGGCAGTTGGTGGCACTCGGGCCGGACCGCAAGCCGATCGTCCGGTGGCTGCTGGACGGCGTGCTGCCGGTCCGGTGGAGCGGCCCGTCCTTCGACACCGAACAGTCCCTCCCCGCCCGGGAAACGCTGGAGATCGCGCACGACGGATTCCTCGGGATCACGCTCTGACCCTCCCCGACAGCGCGCGACCGCATGACAGAAGGGACCGCCGTCGATGGCCGTTCTGCCCCTGGGAGGCACCCCCGTACGGGCCTCTCTGGTGATCTACGACCCGCCCGCGGGCACCGGCGGCAACCCGGGGCCCGAGCGCGCCCGGGTCAAGCTGCACTTCAACCCGGATCGCCTGTCCGTCGGCAAGCAGGCCCGCTGGGACCGCAGCCGGGCGCCGTCCAACGCGGCTGCCGCCAGACCGCAGTTCATCGGCGCCGAGCCGCGGACGATGTCGCTCGACGTGTTCCTCGACGCGCCCGGGAGCGGCTCCGGTGTCCAGGGTGAGGTGGAGACGTTGCTGGGGTGCTGCGCGCCGACGGCGCGGAGCGCCGCCGCGAAGCCGGCCTCCGCGCCCTGGGTGCGCCTGGAGTGGGGGCGCTCCCGTACCACCGCCTTCCTGGCCGTCGTCACTCAGGTGAACGCCGTCTACACGCGGTTCGGGACGGACGGGACGCCGCTGCGCGCGGAGTGTTCGCTGACGCTGGAGGAGGTCGGCGGCTCGACTCGGCGGCAGAATCCGACCTCGGGCGCGGACGGACCGGTGGGCACGCACACGGTGGTGGCCGGTGACACGCTGCCGGGGATCGCGTGGCGCGCGTACGGGGACGCCGGGTCCTGGCGGGCGATCGCCCGCGCCAACGGGATCGACGACCCGGACCGGCTACGCGCCGGAAGCGAGTTGCTGCTGCCCGTGCTGGAGGACGGCCGGTGACGGAGCGGGCGTACGCGGCCGAGCCGGTGGTCGCCTTCGACGGGGTCGCGCTGACGGAGCAGTGGAGCGAGCGCCTGGCGGCGGCGGGGGTGGCGACGGCGACCGGGATGCCGGCCACGGCGTGGCTGCGGTTCCGCGATCCGGAGCACCGGCTGCTGTCGGAGGCGCGCGTCGCCGTCGGCACGGCCGTGACCGTCTCGGTGACCGCCGCCCGGCAGCGGGCCCGCACGTCCCTCTTCGACGGCGAGGTCACCGGGCTGGAGAAGGAGGTCGGGCCGGACGGCGCCTTCACCACCGTCCGGGCGGCGGACCGGGGGCACCGGCTGACGCGCGGCCGACAGGTGGCGGCGTACGTCGAGACGACCGTCGCGGAGGTCGTCGCGCAGGCAGCCGCCCGGCACGGTCTGCGGGCCGGCCGCGTCGAGGCCGGTGGCGGCCGGGTCCGGCATCTGTCGCAGCCCAACCTCACGGACTGGGAGCTGCTGACCCACCTCGCCGACCAGCAGGGCCTTCATCTCGCCGTCGAGGGCCGGACGGTGGAGCTGCGCAGGCTCGCCCCCGCCGCGCGGGCCCCCGCACCGTCGACGGGCGCCGACCGCAGCCCGTACGTGCTCCAGTACGGGGTGAACCTGCTGTCCCTGCGGACGGGTGTCTCCTGCGCCGGGCAGGTCGGCGAGGTGGAGGTGCGCGGCTGGGACCAGGCGGCCAAGTCCCCGGTGACGTCCCGGGCCCCGGCCTCCGCCAGCGAGCGGCTGCGGCTGGGCACGACGCCCGCGGAGCTGGGCAAGCCCTTCGGCGACCGGCCGGGGCTGCTGGTGGCGGGCCGTCCGTACACCACCGCCGCGCAGGTGGACGCCGCCGCCCGCGCGCTGGCCGACGAGACGGCCGCCACGATGGCGGATCTGGAGGCCATGGTCGCGGGCACTCCGGAGCTGCGCGCGGGGGTGCCGTTCACGGTGAGCGGCACCGGCGCTCCGTTCGCCGGGCAGTACACGGCGACGGCCTGTCTGCACACGTTCGACGGCGAGCGCGGCTTCCTGACCCGCGTCCGGGTCGGGGCGCTGCCCCCACCGGTCGTGCCGCCTCCGGCGCCGCTGTGCGGGTCGGGTGTCGCGGTGGGGATCGTGACGGACGTCCGCGAGCCGGGGCAGGGTCAGCGTGGTGCCGTACGGCTGAGGCTGCCGTGGCTGTCGCAGGAGTACGTCACCGACTGGGTGCGTACGGTGCAGTGGGGTGGCGCGGGCGGCGGGGGCGTGGTCGCGCCGGAGACCGGGGACGAGGTGCTCGTCGGCTTCGAGCACGGCCGGCTGGACCGGCCGTACGTGCTGGGCGGCCTCTACAACGGGGTCGACGCCCCGACGGACCACGGTCTGCCCCTGGTCGACGCCGGTACGGGCCGGCTGAACCGGCGCTCGGTCACCTCCCGGGCGGGCGACCGGCTGGAGCTGCTGAGCGCGACCGAGGGCCCCCAGGGCGTACGGCTGAGGTCCGGCGACGGGAAGCTGACCGCGCACCTCGACCGCAAGGAGACCGCGATCTCGCTGGAGGCCGGCGAGCTGCGCCTGCGGCTCGACGCGCGCTCGGGGACGGTCACCGTCGACGCCGGTACGTCGGGCACGGTGGTCGTCAAGGCGGGCACCGTGCGGATCGAGGCGGACGGACCGGGCGACCTGACGCTCACGGGCAAGAACGTGACCGTCGAGGGAACCGCCCAACTCACCCTCAAGGGCGGCAAGACGCAGATCACCGGTACTCCGGTCGACATCAACTGAAGGCAGGTGAGCGAAGTGGACCCCCTTGAGAGCCGCATCGGCGACATCATCGGCGCGGGCTGGGCCTTCCCCGGCGCCCTCACCCCCTCCGGCGAGGTGGCTCTGGCCACCGGCGGCGACGACGTGGCACAGGCCATCGGCCTGGTGCTCGGCACCGCGCCGGGCGAGCGGCCGATGCGGCCGGAGTTCGGCTGCGGCATCCATCAGCTGGTCTTCGACCCGCTGGACGCCGCGACGGTGGCGCGCGCCGACCTGGAGGTGCGTCGGGCCCTGGAGCGCTGGGAGCCGCGGATCGAGCTGGACGATCTGCTGTTCAGCACCGACTCCGACGACGAGGGTGTGCTCTACATCGACGTCCGCTACCGGCTGCGGACCACCAACGAGCCGCGCAACCTCGTCTTCCCGTTCTACACGCTGCCGCGGGAGGGGTGACGGCCCGTATGCAGGAGGCCCGTATGCAGGAGCTGCCGGTCCCCGACCTCGACGACCTCCGCTTCCAGCCGATGGTGGACGCGGCCAAGCGCGCCCTGCCGTCCCGGTCACCGTCCTGGACCGACCACAACGTCTCCGACCCCGGAGTCACACTGCTGGAGGCGTGCGCCGGACGGGTGGACGCCCTCGTCTACCGCGCCAACCGGATGACACCGGAACAGCGGTCCCGGCTGCTGGCGCTGATGGGCATCACACCGATGGCGGCGGTGCCGTGCCGCGTCGTCGTCCGCTTCACCGCCTCGGGCTCCGAGCGGGACATCCCCGCGGGGACCGAGCTGACCGTTCCCCGGGAGCGTCCGTTCGTGCTGCGCACGACGGCTCCGGTCCACGTTCCCGCCAACGGTTCCGCGACGGTCTCGGCCGTCGAGTGGCCGGAGGCGGTCACCGAGGACCTGGGGACGTCCGACGGCGCCCCCGGGCAGCGGTTCACCCCGTCCCGTCGGCCCTGGAGTCCGGCCGCGCCCATGGCGGTTCCCGCGCTCTCCCCGATCGGCGAAGTGACGGTGGACGGCCGCGCGTGGCCGGCGGCCGCGTCCTTCGCCGGGGCCGACCGGGACACCCCCTGCTACTGGTGGGACGACGCGGTGGGAGAGATCGTGTTCGGCCCGCTCGTCCCCTTCGCCGACGGGGAACGGCAGCTGGGGGCCGTCCCCGGGCCCGGGCTGACCGTACGCGTCACGTACACGGCCTGCCGGGGCGCGCGGGACACCGTCTCCCCCGGCACGGAGTTGCTCGGGGACACCCCGGCGGCCGTGGTCGAGGAGGTGGTCGCGCCCGGCCGGGACGCGGAGGACTGGCGGCAGGCGCTGGAGCGGGCGGCGCTCGGGCTGGCGCCGCCACGGCGGGCGGTGACCGCCGCCGACCACGAACGGATCCTCACCGAGCAGGCGTTCACCGTCGCCCGTGCCCTGGTGCTGGACAGCGTACGGCCGGAGGACCCCCGGGTACCGGCCGGGCTGTGCCCGCCGGCGCGGCCGGAGACCGTCACCGCGTGCGCCGTGGCCATCGGCGATCCGGATCGCGCCGTGCACTATTACCTGGACGCGGACGACAACGTCGCCCACTGGACGGTGTCCCTGGAGACCGGCCTGGCACTCCCCGGTGAACCCGCGGACGACCCGCCGGGGTTCGCGGCCAAGCGCCTCGACGCCGTGCTGGAGCCGGCGCGGGGCGTGCCGAGGCTGTGGTTCTCCGGTGACCTGTGCGCATGGACCGGGGACCCCGGCACGGCCAAGATCGCCGACGAGTTCCCGGGGCTGCCCGACCCGTTCCGCACGGGCGTGGACGCCGTGGCTGCCCTCGCGTACGGCGACAGTGACGAGAGCGACGACAACAGTGGCAGCGGCAGCGACTACGAGGTGTTCTTCTTCCGCGACGACAGCTTCTACCACCGGCGATTCACCTATCAGGACGGCAGGCTGCGTGCCTCGGGAGGACGCGGGGTGCGGTCCCTGATCTCGGAGTCGTTCCCCCACCTGTCCCCGCACTGCGCGCGCGAGCCCGACACGGTGGTGACCGTGAACGGGGTCTTCTCCTTCCTCAAGGGCGCCCGGACCGAGTCCACCCTGTGGCTCCCCGAGGACGCGGCGCTGCGCGTCCTGCTCGTCCCCCACCTTCCCGCCGACCCCGCGATCCCGCTGCGGGACGCGGATCTCGGCGTGACCCACGCCATGCTCGCGGAGGTCGGCGCCCTGCTGGACGGCGCCCGGCTGCTCGGCGACCGCCTCCAGGTGGCCCGCCCCGACTACCGGCCCTTCACCGCGCACGCCCGGATCCGTTCGTGGGCCTACACCGACCACAGCGTCGAGGAGACGAAAGCGGCCGCCGGACGTGCGCTGTACCGGTACTTCCACCCCACCTCCGGCGGCCCGGACGGCGGCGGCTGGCCCTGGGGCCGCCGCGTCCACGCCAGTGACGTCCTCACCGCCCTGGAGGCGGTGCCGGAGGTCCGTACGGTCCTCGACGCGTCGGTGGTGAGCGACCGGGACGCACCGGTCGTCGAGGTGCCCGACAACGGGCTGGTGCGGCTGACGTCCTGCGTGATCGACGTGACGGACTGAACCCCGGAAGGAGCAGGAACCGTGCTCGATGTGCCCGATGCCCCCCGGCCGCCGGCGCTGCCCGCCGTGTACGCCGGCGACCGCGTCGCCCACGCCTTCGCCGCCGGCATCGGAGCGGCCCTCGCGCCCTCGCAGGAGCGCCTGGACCGGCTCGCCGAGGTCCTCGACCCGTGGACGGCTCCCGCCTCCTTCCTGGACTGGCTGGCGCACATCACCGGCGCCCGCGTCGAACCCGATTGGACCGAGCTCCAGCTCAGGACGGCCATCGCCCTCGCGCCCCGGCTGGCCGCGCACCGCGGCACCCGGCACGCGCTGCTGCGCGAGGCCCGGGAGATCTACGGCTGGGACCTCGACGTCCAGGACCTCGGAGGCGTCTTCACGGGCGACCGGCGGCCGCCCGCGGGCCGGATGCTGACGGTGACGCTCGCCCTCGGCCACGGGGAGGACCGCCTGACGGCGGAACGCCGGCTGACCCGGCTGGTGGCCGCCCACTGCCCCGCGCACCTGCCGTTCAAGACCGTGGTCACCGCGGACCACTGACCCGTTCCCAGGGAGCCGTGAAGGATGACACCGTCACCCCCCGCCCATGACGGGCGCGACCGCGCGGGCATCGTCGCCGACGCGGTCCGCGCGGTGCGCGCCGACCTGCCCGCGTGGACGGGACGCGACCCCGCCGACCCGGGCCGGGCGCTGATCGAGTCGTGCGCCGACATGGCCGAGGCGTTACGGGACCGGGTCGACCGCGCCCCCGACCGGCACCGGCTGGAGCTGCTGGGCCTGCTGGGGCCGCGGCCCTATCCGGCGGCGCCGGCCCGTACCGACGTGCTGTTCCAGCTCGCGGCGCCCGCGCCCGAACCCGTGCGCGTCCCCGTGGGGCTGGAGGTGTCCACCAGTCCCCCGGCGGGGGCCGGCGAGCCGGTGGTCTTCAGCACCGTGGCCGAGGCCGTGATCAATCCGTGCGTCCAGGTCGTGGCGGGACGGTTCACGCAGCGGGGCGCGGCGGGCGGCGCGGTGGAGGGGACCCTCGTGCCGTTCGCCGAGGAAACGGGCGGTGGCGGCACGTTCGCGGGGCCGCCCTTCCACCTCAACCTCCCCTCCTACGAGGACGTGGCGCCGGGTGGCGACCGGCCGCCACCGGACCACCCCGCCACCTACGCTCTGGTCGCCCTGTCGGTCGCCGTCCCCGGCACGCGCATCGCCTTCGACATCACGCCGGACGGGGTCCTGGGCGACCAGGACGTCTGGGAGGCGTGGCAGGGAACGCACTGGTCGGCCTGCCGGACCGTCACCCGGGCCGTCGGCCCGGACGGCCGGATCCGGGTCACGCTCGACGTACCCGCCACGCACGCCCCCGCCAGGCTGCTCCTCGACCCCTCGGAGGGCGGGGGCGAGGGCGACGCGCGGACCCGGCAGCTGCGCGACGTCGGCCTCGTCCGGCTCGCACCACCGGGGACCGGTATCCGGGCACTCGCCCTGGATCCGGCCCTGTCGGTGACCGTTCCCGTGGTGCAGGCCCGGGTCGTGCTGGACGAGGAGCTGGGCACCGCGACCGGCGCGTGCGGCGAACGGCTGCGCTTCGCCCACCCGCCCATGCTGCGCGCCACCGACACCCTCGCCGTCGAGGCCGTCGACGCGGGACGGGCGTCGCGCTGGACGTACGTGCCCTCGCTCGCCGGATCGGGGCCCGGCGACCGGCACTTCACCCTGGACGCCCGCAGCGGGGAGGCCGTGTTCGCGCCGGTCGTCGGAACCGGCCGGGGCGCCCTGCGGCACGGCGCGCCCCTGCCCGCGGGAGCCACCGTGCGGGCCCCGCGCTATCTGACGGGCGGCGGGGCCGGGGGCAACGTCCCCGCGCGTACGATCACCGTCCTGCGGACCCCGCTGCCGTACGTGTCCGCCGTCACCAACCCCGCGCCCGCCACCGGTGGCACCGACGCCGAGACGCCCGCCGAGTGCGCCGAGCGGCTGCCGCTGGGTTCGCCGTTCCCGGAACGGGCCGTGACGCCGCGCGACTACGAGCAGCTCGCCCTGGCCGCCTCGGCCGGGATGGCGCGCATCCACCACGTGCGCACGGACGACGACGGGAGTCTGGATCCGGCGCGCAACTACGCCCTGGCCCGGCCTGCCGTCATCACGCTCCGCCTCGTCCTCGACCCGGGGACGCCGTCCCTGCCCAAGTTCACCGAGGTCACCACGCGGGACGGCGGCGTCGTGTTCACCACGCAGGACGAGGCCACGCGGGCCACCACCCGGATCGCCGGCGTGGCCCGGCTGTCCCCCGACCCCCACGTGACCGGGGCCCGTGACGTCCTGGCCGCCGGCGACTACCTGGGGGACGGGCCGGTCAGCGGTCCGTACCGTACCGGTGCCGGTGCCGGCGTCACCCTGGTGCTCGTCCGTCTTCCCGCCGACGCCGAGCTCGCCCAGCTGACCCTGTGGGTGCGGCCGGACCGGGCGGTCGAGGCCACGGACCGGATCGCGCTGTCGGCCTTCCTCCCGCGCAAGGGTGTCCCGTGGTGGGACCCCGACACCCCGGCGGCCTACGCGTGCGCGACCCCCGCCTCGGTGACCATCGGTGGCGCCTCCGCGCTCTCGCACCCCCTGCGGCTGGGCGGCTCCCCTCGCTGGAGGCCCACGATCGACCATCCCGCCACGCGCGTGGACGACGCCGTGGCCCGCCACGGCACCAACTACCCCACAGAGGACGGTGTCTGGCTCGCCCTTCAGATCCGCGACCCGAAGGCCACGGACTCCACCGCCTACACGATCGCCGTCGACGACGGCGCGACCGGCCCCGTCAAGGCCTCGCAGTACGCGACGCGCACCGACGCCTCGGCCTCGACCGGCGAGAAGGAGCCGGGCCAGGTGATCGCTCTGATGACCCCGCAGCTGTGCGATCCCCTCCCCACGACCGTCTCGGTCGGCGGCGAGGACTGGGACGTGCGGACCTCCTTCGAGTCCTCCGGGGAGACGGACCGGCACGTGGTGCTGAACGCCGCCACCGGCCAGGTCCACTTCGGCCCGGCCGTCGCCGACGGCTCGGGGCGCAAGGTCCAGCACGGCAGGATTCCCGAGCGGAACTCTCCGGTGACCGTTGCTTCCTACCTCTGCACCGCGGGCGGAAAGGGCAACGGCATCCCCGCGGACACGGCCTGGCACCTCCCCCCGGGTGTCGTGTCGGTCCGCAACACCGCCTCCGGCGAGGGCGCGGACGGTTTCACCGACACCAGCGGCGGCACCTTCCAGGCCGGCGTACGGCTGAAGGTCGTCCCGTTCGTCACCGCCGACGAGCGCGGCTGGTTCCCCTTCCCGATGCTCACCCCCACCCAGGACGCGTGCGACACCGTGCAGCGCTCCTTGCGCGCCCTGCACCCTGCGGGCGTCCCGGTGTGGCTGGAGACACCGCACTACGTGGGCATCCGCGGCGAGGCCCGCGTCGTGCCCGCCGACTATCTGACCACGACGGAACGCGCCGCCCTGGCCATGGCGGCCGAACGCGCCCTGTACCGCTGGTTCAACCCGGTCGACGGAGGGCCCGGCGGCAAGGGCTGGCCGCTGGGGCGACCGGTGTACACCGGCGAGGCGTACCGCGTCCTGGAACGCGTACAGGGCATCGCCCGCGTCGACTCCGTGATGCTGCACGGCTACGACATGGACACGGGGGCGGCGGTCGGGTCCCCCCTGCGCATCGGCTGCGGCGACGAACAGACCGTGTACTCCGTCGAGCACCACGTCACCGTGGCCGAAACCCCCTGAGCAGGAAGGGCCCTTCATGAGCAGGAAGACCGGAGCATGAACGGGACGACCGGAGCCGGCCCATGGCTCCTCACCCTCGACCGGGCCCTGGACCACGTCGTCGTGGCGGAGCTCGGGGCGGACGGCACGCCGGGCACGCCGGTCCAGGTGCCCGCGGGCAAAGACCCGCGTGCGCTCGCGCTCGGCACGGACGGGGCTCGTGCCTATGTCGCCGGATACGACGAGGGCACCCTGTCCGTCCTCGTACCCGGCGGCGGCTCCCCCACCACGGTGCCGTTGTCCGGTGCCGTGTGCGCGGTGGCCGCCGGGCTCTTCGGCGAGCAGGTCTGTGCGGCCTCCTGGACCGACGACGTGGTGCACGTCCTGGACAAGGACGGCGCCGGCGGTCACGCCGTACAGGTGGCCGGTGGCCCGTTCGCGCTGGCGGGCGCGCCCGGGGGCCGGTGGGTGTGCGTCGCGCACGACAAGGACGAGGCGGCGGCGCGCCGGCTGCACGTGGTCGATGTCGGCACACCCGGTTCGCCGACGACGGCGCCCGTCGCCATGCCGGCGTCCGTCCGCGCGGTGGCCGTCTCCCCGGACGGGAAGTTCGGTTACGCGTTGTGCGACGGGACCGGTGTCGTGGTCGTGGATCTCGCCCACGCCACGGCGACGACACCCCACGCCGTGGGCCCGGGCCCCGCCACGGTCGTCGCCGCGCACGACCGGCTGTGGATCGCCGACCAGGAGTGCGCCGAGCTGTGGGTGGCCGCGCTCGACGCCGGCACCGGGGAGCCGGGTGCCTTCACCACGCTCCCGGTCGCCCGGCGCCCCTCGGCGGTGCTCCTGTCCCCGGACGGCACGGTGGCCCATGTCCTCAGCCGGACGACGGGCGTGCTCAGCGCGGTCTCCCCGGCCGCGCCCGCCGCCCGTAGCGACCTCCCCGTCGGCGTGCTGCCCTCGGCCCTGGCGACCGGCCCCGACGCGCGGTTCGTGTATGTCACCGACCAGGCCACCGGGAAGCTCCTCACCCTCCGCGTGGGGCCGGCCGTCACGGGCCGGATCGACACCGGCGACGTCACCAAGCCCTTCGCCACGGGGGTCACCCCCGACGGGCTGTGGGCCTGCACCACCGACACGTCCGGCAACCGCGTCGCCGTCACCGATCTCCAGGCCGGCACGCACCGGGGCACCGTCGCCCTGCCGCCCGGGACCACGGCGTGGGGCATCGCCATGGGCCCCGCCCTCGCCTGCGTCACCAGCCCGGACACCGACCAGCTCATCACCCTGCGTCCGGCCGACGGCCACGACTTCGGGGACACGGCCACGGTGACGTTCAAACCCACCGCCCTGGCGAAGGACGCGAAGCCGCACGGCGTGGCCGTCACCCCGGACGGCCGGTACGCCGTGACCGCCGACTCCGGTACGGGGACCGCGTCCCGGGTGGATCTGAGGGGCGGGTCGTACACCCTCGGCAAGGACGTCGTGAAGTGCGAGATCCCCCTCGGCCTGGCGATCCGGAACGACACCCTCTACGTCGCGGACTACGTGGGCCAGCAGATGGACGTCCCCAAGGGCCGGATCAGCGTTCTCCGGCGTGCTCCCTCGGGGTGGACGTTCGACCACGCCATCGACAAGGACCAGGGACACTTCACCGGACCGCACGAAATCGCCCTCTCGGCGCGCGGCGACCATCTGTACGTCACCAACTACGACAGCCGCGGCAACCGGCCCACGAAGGTCTCCATCCTGCGGTGGAACGGCAGCGCCTGGGAGTTCCAGCAGGGCATCGAGCGGAGCGATCTGCCCCATCCGCACGGGCTGGCGCTGTCGGGTGAGGACGCGGAGAAGAAGGCGAAGCTGTACGTATCGAGTGCCGGTACGGGCAAAGTCGCCCAGTTCACGGTGACGGACAACTCCGACGTGGCGTTCGACTGTTGGCTCACCATCGAACAGAGCAACGACCTGCCCGCATCCCTCGCCCTGTCCCCGGACGGCGCCTATCTGTACGCGACCCACGCCTGGAAGGGCCTGGTGTACGGAATCGCCGTCCCTCAGAGCTCCAACACCACCATGACCGCGCTGGGCAATCTGACGATCAACGGCGTACGCGGCATCGCGTGCCGTGGGACCGACACCCTGTACGTGATCAACGAGAAGCGCTCGAACGCGGCCGGCCTGACCACCGTCACGCTGGACGGCACCCGGCTCGGGGCGGCCTCCGTATCCGAGCCCCAGCCCCTGACCGATCACCCCTGGACCATCGTCGCCGACGACGACGCGCTCTACATCGCGGACTACCAGCGCCAGGAGGTCGCCGTGCGAGGCAGCGGCGTCACGCCCATCGCCGTCACGTCCTCCGACGACTCCCGCCCCTGGGAGGTGGCCTGCGCCCCGGACGGCGGACACGCGTACGTCACCGACCGCTCGCCCAAGGCCCCTTCCGTGCACTGGGTCCACCTCGCCACCGCGCGGAAGACGGACACGCTGCCCGTCGGCGCGGACCCTGTGGGCGTGGCCTGTGCCCCGGACGGGCTTCGCGCGTACGTGGCCTGCGCCGGCGGCCGGTCCGTCTCCGTCCTGCGCCGACGCCCCGAACTCGCCGCCGACTCCCTCACCACCTCCGACCCCGCCGTCCCCCTGTCCCTGGCGGTCCACCCCACGGCCCCGTACGCCTACCGCGTGCACCAGGACGCGCTCTGTCCCGTCCGGCTGACCGGTGCCGACGACGGTCAGCGCCTCGCCGTCGCGGGAGGGCTGTGCGATGTGGCGATCCACCCGGACGGCGCCTTCGCCTACCTCCCCGGCACCGGGGACCAGGGCGCGCCCGTGCTCCACGTCGTACGCCTGGAGAACCCCGCGGCACCCGCCCTGGGGCGGGCGGTTCCCCTGCCCGGGGCGCAGACGCCCACCGCCGTCGCCCCGCACCCGCACGGCACCCACGCCTACGTGACGGGTGTCCTGAACGGCGCGGTGGCGCTGTGGGCCCTCGCGCTCGCCACCCCCGATGAGCCCGCAGCGGCCGATGTCTTCCCCCTGAGCCTTCCCTCCGTCCGGAGCATGGCCGTCGGCCCCGCCCACCTCTACGCGCTCACCGGCGAGGGCGCGGACGGCGCGGCCCTGCACATACTCGAACGGTCCGGACCGTCCGAGGCGCCCGTCGAACGCCCACGCGCCAGGCTGTCCCTGCCCGGCCGTCCCCGATCGGTCCGCGTGCACCCGCTCGGCGGCCACGCCTATGTCAGCACGGACGACCAGGGTGTCCACCTCCTCGACCTCACCGACCGGGGCCGGCCGCGGCTCACGGGAACGGTGTCCGCCGACGCCGGGGCCGTCGCCTTCCGGGCCGACGGCCGGGGAGCGTTCCTGGCGCAGAAGGACCGGATCCGTGGTCTCGGCCTGGGCGCCCCGCAGGTGCTGCCGGATGCCTGGCCGCTGTCCGGAACCACCGCGCCCCGGCGGCTGCTCGTCTCCGCGGACGGCAGGTCGGTGTACGTCACCGACGAGAACGGCGGTGACCTGCGCGTTCTCGACGCCGCCAGTGGCACAGTCCTTCACGCCCTCCCCGCGGGCACGGCGCTCGCGGGCCTCGCCCTGCGGCCAGGGACGACTCCGGTTCGGCAGCTGTACGTCGTGGACGAGGGCGCCCCGGCGCTCGTCGTGGCCGACATGGCCGAGCACGTACCCGTCGGCGCCGCCCTGGACGCCGGCCTCGACCTGCGGCAGGTCCACCTCGCGAAGGGGACGTCCTCGTGATCGACATCGTCGACAAGGCGCTGGAGAAGCGCGTCAAGCAGGACCTCGCGCCCATCGAATGCGCCATCGACTTCCGCCCCCCGTCCGGTGGCAAGGAACCCGGCCGGACCGTGGGCACGGAGAGCATCGGCATCTACCTCCACGACATCCGCGAGGACCTCGACCGCCGGCAGACGGGACTCGTCCAGCACTACGTCACGCTGCCCGACTCCGGTACCGACAAGCCGGTGAAGGCGGCCCACCACGACCCGCCCCGCTACGCCCGGCTGTCGTACCTGATCACGGCCTGGGCCCCGGACCCGAGGGCCTCCCACCACCTGCTGGGCAAGCTGCTGACCGGGCTGTCCACGGACCGGGAGTTCGAGCTCGACCTGCCCGGGGAACTCGAGGACATGGGTTTGGGCGCGCTCCTCGAGGTCGGCCGGCCGCCGGTGCACGACCGGGCCCTCCAGGAGCTGTGGTCCGCCGTCGGCCACGCGCTCGTCCCCGCCCTCCACGTCACCGTGACCGTCCCCCTGCTGAACTTCGTCGTCGAGGACTACGCGCACTGGGTCACCGAGCCGCTCGTCCCGGACGTGGAGCTGCCCCGAGCGGACCCGCCCCCGATCTGGGAGAAGTGGCCGCCGCGGAAGGACGGGGACTCGCCGTCATGACGACGACCCCGCTCCGGCCGCCCGCCCCCGCCGACGCCCTCCTCGCCCGGCTCGGCCTCCTCCGCGACCGGGTCCGGCGGGCGGTCGCGGCCCGGGCGCAGGACGATCCGCAGCCGCTGGACGACCCGTTCCGCGGCCTCTACGTCTCGGACGCGATGGCACCGCACCTCCTGCGGACCGTTCCCGGGCCGCTGCCGCCGGACGACGACGAGCGGCGTGCCGCCGACGACCTGGACGCCGCCGAACGGGCGGCCGAAGAGACCGGGGCCGTCCTGCCGCTGCGGGCCCTGGGTCTGTCCCCGCTGGAGACCGACCTCCTGCTGGTGGCCCTCGCCCCCGACCTCGACGCGGGCTACGAGCGCTGCTACGGCTATCTCAACGACGACGTCTCCCTGCGCCGGGCCACCGTCGGCCTCGCCCTGCACCTGTGCGGTCTGCACCCCGGCGAGCCACGCGGGCGCGCGGCCCTGGATCCGGCCGGGCCGCTGCGCTCGGGCGGTCTGCTGGAGGTCGAGAACGCCGACCGGCCGTACCTCACCCGCTCGTTGCGCGTCCCCGACCACGTGACGGACCACCTCCTCGGCCTCGCCGGGCCACCGCCCCCGCCCGCCGCTCCCGAGGACCCCGCGCACCGGCTGGCGCGTCGCGTCCTGCCGGCCGTCGGCTGGGACGACCTGGTTCTCCCCGACCGTCCCCGCGCCCTGCTGCGCGACCTCGTCCGCCGGGTCCGGCACCGCGAGCGCGTCCTCGGCGAGTGGAGGATGCGTCCCGGAGGCGGGCGGGGCCGGGGCGTCAGCGCCCTGTTCAGCGGTCCGTCCGGTACGGGCAAGACGCTCGCCGCCGAGGTCGTCGCCGCCGACCTGGGGCTGGAGCTGCGCGTCGTCGATCTCTCCGCCGTCGTCGACAAGTACATCGGGGAGACCGAGAAGCACCTCGAACTCCTCTTCTCCGCCGCCGATCCCGCCCGTGTGGCGCTCCTCTTCGACGAGGCCGACGGCGTCTTCGGCAAGCGGTCCCGGCCCGTGGACGCGCACGACCGGTACGCCAACACCACGACCGCCTATCTGCTCCAGCGCCTGGAGTCCTTCGACGGGCTCGCCGTCCTGACGACCAATGTGCACGACCACATCGACTCCGCGTTCCTGCGCCGGCTCGACCTCGTGGTGCCCTTCGGCCCGCCCGCGGCGGAGCAGCGCCGGGCGCTGTGGGACCGCTGTCTCGGGGCGTTCGTGCCGCGCGCGCCGGAGCTGGACCTGGGGCCGCTGGCGGAGGCGTTCGACCTGCCCGGGGGTGCCATCCGCTGCTGCGCGCTGACCGCGGCCTACCGGGCGGCGGAGACGGGCCGCCCGGTGGGCACCGGCGATCTGCTGGACGCGGTGCGGGACGAGTACGTCAAGCTGGGTCGGTACTTCGACGAGTCGGTGCTGCCGGGCTGAGTCAGGCCTTGGATCCGGCCCGTACGGGGCGGACGCGCGGGCAGGAGAGGGTGGCCCGGCCGGCGTATTCCTTCGACGGGTCGTTGGGTACGGCCGTGTTGGCCGGGTTCGAGGCGGGGAGCTTGGGTACGAGCACCAGGTCCAGCGGGCCGCCGTCGAGGGCGACCTCGGTGCCCCGCCGGGTGCGTGCGTGGTGTGACCGGTGGCGTGGCGAGACGGTCAGTCGTATTTCACCGATGCCGAGCACGGGGTAGTCGGGGGTGGAGTAGAAGACGTTGATCTTCAGTTGCTCGATGTCCTCGGGTACGCACGCGGTCATGTGTTCCACGGTGAACGCCGCCGAGCCGGGGAGCGGTGTCGGCACGGGGATGAGCGTTCCCTGGAGGCCGGGTACGGGTTTGGTCGAGGTGATCTGTGGCAGGGGGGTGACGGTGTCCCCCGCCCGTAGGACGAGTCGCAGCATACGGGCCCCTCGCGCCGGGGCGGTCCCGCCGGCCCCGCGGGTGTGCGGGGCCGGCGGGGCGCCGTCAGCCGGTCGAGCCGGGCTGGCCGGCGATCTGGGTGATGGTGAAGTGCACGAACTCGGCGGGACGCACGGGAGCCACACCGATGTCGCAGATGACCTTGCCCTCGTCCATCGTGTCGGGCTTGTTGTTGGTGTCGTCGCAGATCACATAGAACGCCTCGTCGGGCTTGCGGCCGACAAGGGCACCCTGACGCCATTGGTCGGTCAGGAACGACGTCACCGCATGTCGCAAAGCTGCCCACAACCGCTCGTCGTTGGGCTCGAACACCGCCCACGTCGACGACTGACGGATCGAATCCGAGAGATAGGACACCAACCGCCGCACATTCAGATACTTCCAGTCACGCGTCGACGACCGCGTCCGTGCCCCCCACACCAGCAGACCCCGGTCGGGGAAGACCCGCAGGCAGTTGACGCCCTCCCCGTTCAGCTCCCCGTGTTCGTCGTCGGTGAGGAGGGTTTCGAGCGCGAGGGCGCCGCGGAGGTTCTGGTTGGCGGGGGCCTTGAAGATGCCGCGTTCGGCGTCGGTACGGGCCCATACGCCGGCGATGTGGCCGCACGGCGGCATGGTGCGCTCGTTGGCGTCGACGCCCGGCACCGTGATCCACGGGTAGTAGAGGGTGGTGAAGGCGGCGTCGTCGGTGTCGGGCGAGGCGAGCTTTCCGGCGAAGGTCTTGACGTCGCCCGCCGTCAGGTCCGGGGGCGGGTCGAGGATCGCCAGCCGGTTGCGCTGCTGGGTGCAGTGCTTGAGGACCTCGCCCATCCTGCTGATGCCCTGGTCCTGGTCGGGCGGGGGCGCGTCGTCGACGATCACGTCGGCGGTCATGTCCCAGAGGCTGGGTACGGCGACCATGGTGACCTCGGGGACGGTCTCCAGTCCGGCGAGGCCTGTGCGGTCGTCCACGTTCCCCTTGAGGTTCTGGACGCTCACGGCGCTCGCGGGGCTGGTGAAGCCCACCACGTAACAAGTCCGTCCGCCGTTGGCGAAGAAGCCGTAGACGGCTTCGGCCAGCGGGAAGCACCTGCCCAGCGTCAGGGCGGTGGCCGGGTCGGACGTCGCGGCGAGCTCCTTGGCGATCTTCTCCATGCTGTAGCGCGCGGCGAACTCGCGCCAGCTTCCGATCTTCTGCGGGACCTTGCGCGCGGCCTCGTCGAACGGCGCGGGCGTGGCGTTCGGGTCGTCCGCCGGGAAGAACTTCGTGTAGCCGAGGAACGCCGGGACGGAGGTACTGGCCCCGGTGATGGTGCGCACTCCGCTGGGGAGCTCCTTGACGAAGACTCCCGGAGGATTCGGATCGGGCATCTGCGCTCCTTGGGACGGTGCGGGCCGGCTACTCGACGGTGATGTCCTCGTAGGTGATGGTCACCTGTTCCGTGGCGGGCCCGGACTCCGAGGCGCCCAGCGACGGACCCTCCCAGCGGGATGCCCAGGCGTTGCTGAGATGGATGCGGCGGACGGTCTGCTTCTTGGCGTCCTTCAGGGCGATGGTGATGTTCTGCCGCGCGGAGTCGAGGTCGGCGTTGACGAGCGTCGCCTTGATCCAGTCGGTGAAGGCGGTGCTCTTGTCCATGCCCCGGGTGATGGTGATCTCACCGGTCTTCCGGGCGCCGGGTTGTTTACGGATGATGAGTTCCCCGGTCGCGGACACCTGGCGGACCTCGACGACGTCCTGCTCCAGCTGGAGCCCCGACACGCTCTGGACGGTCTCCACCTGGAACTTGCCGAGTTCGACGGCGAAGGTGCTGCTGCTGAAGCTGTCACCGGTCAACATGTGGTGTGCCTCCTCCGGCTCGTTCAGCTGCTCTGACCGGGCTGGCCGGCGATCTGGGTGATGGTGAAGTGCACGAACTCGGCGGGACGCACGGGAGCCACACCGATGTCGCAGATGACCTTGCCCTCGTCCATCGTGTCGGGCTTGTTGTTGGTGTCGTCGCAGATCACATAGAACGCCTCGTCGGGCTTGCGGCCGACAAGGGCACCCTGACGCCATTGGTCGGTCAGGAACGACGTCACCGCATGTCGCAAAGCTGCCCACAACCGCTCGTCGTTGGGCTCGAACACCGCCCACGTCGACGACTGACGGATCGAATCCGACAGGAACGACACCAAGCGGCGGACGTTCAGATACTTCCAGTCACGCGTCGACGACCTCGTCCGCGCGCCCCACACCAGCAGCCCCCGGTCGGGGAAGACGCGCAGGCAGTTGACGCCCTTCGCGTTCAGTTCCCCGTTCTGTCCGTCCGTGAGAATGGTCGGGACGGAGAGGACACCGCGGAGGTTCTGGTTGGCGGGGGCCTTGAACACGCCGCGTTCGGCATCGGTGCGGGCCCACACGCCGGCGAGGTGGCCGCACGGCGGCACGGTGCGGGCTGTTCCGTCGAGCCCGGGGACGGTGATCCAGGGGTAGTACAGGGTCGTGAACGCGGCGTCGTCCGTGTCGGGGGATGCCAGCGCACCGGCGAAGGAGAGGGCCTCGGAGGGCTTCTTGCCGGGCGGTGGTTCCGCGATCGCCAGCCGGTTGCGCATCGTGGTGCAGTGCGCCACGACGGAGGCGATGACCGTCCGGGCGGCCGCCGCGTCCTGGCTCTTCGTCCAGAGGTCCGGTACGGCGACCATGTGGACGTCCGGGACGGTCAGCAGCCCGGCCAGTCCGGCGCCGACCTCCGGCCCGAGATCGTTCCCCGGGTCGAGCGGGACGACGTAGCACTTGGTGCCGCCGTTGGCGAAGAAGCCGTAGACCGCTTCGGCGAGCGCGTAGTTCCGCCCGTCCGTCAGCTTGCTCTTGAGGTCGGTGAGCTCGTGGTGTCGTGCGGCGACGGGCCACCAGGAGGTGCCCGCCTTCTCCCAGGCCGCGTAGCCCGCGAGATCCTTGACCCTCGCCTTGATTCCGTCGGCGAACGTCCTGTCCTCGTCGGAGACGTGCTGGCCGGCCCCCAGGGCCGCCGTCACCGAGCCGAAGCGCTGGTAGTCGTCCTCGGTGACTCCCGCCGCGACGGCTTGGCCCTTGAGGGTGCCGTCCGCGGCCGTGAACGTGGCCCGGAGCTGGTCCAAAGGCTCCAACGCCTTCGTCACCTGCTCCAGCGTGAGCGTGGAACGGAAGTGGAACGCGTCCACGTACTCGTTCCAGCTCCGCACGGGCTGTGGTGATCCGGCGGAGGGCCGGGTGACCGAATAACCGAGGAACGCGGGTGTGGACGTGCCCGCTCCGGTGATGATCCGTAATCCGCTGGGGACTTCCTTGACGTAGACCCCTGGCGCTGAGGCATCCAAGGCCATATGGCTCTGCCCTTCGTGAGGTGTCGGGTACACCTCAGACCAGAAATACCTGAATCCGCGCAGCATGCCATGCAGTCACCCGAAGAGCGCCGTAAACCACCCCTGAGCATGAAATCGTGACTTGTCTACTCGCGCGGGAGAGGATGTCTCTTTCCGGACGTGGCGCAATACGTTCCTTGACGCGCCCGCCCCTTCGGTAAATCGTGTGACCGCCGCGCCCGCAGGGGGAGCGGCGCAGGTCAGCGAGGGTTTTCTCGCTGCTTCCCATGGTCCTTTCCCGAGGAGATTCCAGCCCTTGTCCGGCGAACAGCACCTGCTCAAGGTCTACAGCGACCGCACCTACGTACACACCACCACCGTGCGCCATCAAGGCACGACCGTGGCCCTGGCCATGGACGACCAGCGGCGCCTGGTCTACTCGGTCCTGGACCTGTCGCGCCATGACGAGACCAAGGGCGAGCTGGACGCCGCCTACTGGTCGGAGAACCCGCTGCCGCTGCGTTTCCCGTCCGAGATCACGGACACCGGCTTCGCGGCCGCCGGGTCCACCGCGTTACCGGTGGTGAAGAACGGCGGGCGCATCGAGGCGGCCTCCGGCGAGCGGCTGGACGAGGACGAGGTGGACCCGTTCCTGTCCACCACGGCCAGGCTCACGGCCGCGGCCCCCTTCCATGTCCTGTCGGACGGTACGCACATCGTCGTGCTGCGCCAGTCCATCGGCGCGGACCACCCCGACGCCGTCCACCAGCTGGCCGGTGGCGGGTCCTCCGGTGATCCGGGACGCGGGGACTACGTCACGGACAGCGCGGGCGCCAAGGTGCCGCTGGTCGCGGACACCCTGCTGTGCGACCGGTTCCTCCTCGTCGGCGGTGAGCTGAAGCCCGTTCTGGAGGCGCGCTACCGCCGCAGCCGGCACCGGACCCGCCCGGACTCGGCCAAGGACAGCCTGGGCACGACCGACATGGACGGTCGCCCCTTCCACGAGCCCACGCAGGAGCTGTCGTTCGTCCGCCATCTGAACGGCGGACGGTTCACCGCCCTGCTCGTGCCCACCGCGGTCCACGGGCAGCAGCGCTGGCAGATCTTCGCGCACAACGACGCCAGCGGGCGCATCGACTCCTTCAACGTCGAGCAGGGCCGTGACGGGCTGTTCAACCTCCAGGGCACCCAGGCGTGGACCAGCCCGGACCCGGCGCACCGCGACGCCGTCTACGAGCTCTCCCCCGGCGTCTGCCCCTTCACCGGGCAGCCACTGGTCCCTGTGGTGAGCGCCGAGGGTCACGCGGAGACCGCGCTGGCCTTCGGCGAGGGCGACGCCCATGTGCGCGTCGCCGACGGGCCGGAGCTGGCCGGCCGTGACTTCACCGTCGAGTTCTGGGCCCGGCGCACGGCGACGGGTCGTCAGGAGTTCCTCGTCGGCCACGGCGACGAGGCCGGCAGTCCCCGCGCGTCCCTGCACATCGGCTTCCGCGAGGACGACCGCTTCACCTTCGCCTTCTACGCCGACGATCTCAACGCCGAGGTGCCGACGACCGACACCGACTGGCACCACTGGGCCTGCGTCCACGACCACGCCGCCCGTCGCCAGACCGTCTACCGGGACGGTGAGGAGGCCGGCAGCCGCTTCACGGGCGGCGACTACACCGGCGGCGGCGCCCTGCTGCTGGGACGTGCGCTCTCCCAGGGCGCCCGCGCCGAGCTGGACGAGGTACGGGTCTGGGACCGCGCCCGCACCGCCGAGGAGCTCAAGCGCGACAAGGGCGTCCGCCTCATCGGCAACGACCCCGGCCTCGTCGCGTACTACCGCTTCGACGAGGGCTCCGGCACCCGCCTGCACGACCAGACCGACCACGCCCGCCACGGCGAACTCCTCGGCGGCGCCCGGTGGGTGACCTCCGAGGCCCCCATCGGCGACCACCCGGGCGTGCGCCGCGACAGCTTCGCCGTCGCCGGACGTACGACGGTCTCAGGGCTCTCCGCCGTCCTCTACCACCAGCAGGAGGCCACCACCACGGGCTACGACCGGGAGCCCAGGCCCGCCAAGCGGCAGGCCCGCGTCCTGCTGTCGTACGCCACCTCCGGCCCCGACCCGCGGACGGGCGCGGCCACCGACGAGTCGTACCTGGCCACGGTCGACTTCGGCGTGGGTCGTGACGGCCGGCTCGCCCAGATCCCGGACGAGGTCGAGCTGCCGGTGCTCGCCGCGCCGGACGGCAGCGCCGACGTCGAGACGATCAGCGAGCTGGATGCCCGGATCCGGCAGCTGGTCCAGGACCTCGCGGCGAAGGAGACCGAGGTCGCCGACCTCGCCCGGCAGACCGCCGACATACCGGATCTGGAGCAGCTGCGCGAGGCGTTCTACACCAGGTGGCAGGACATCGCCGGCTGGACGTGCCGGCTCCGCTTCAAGAACACCCGCGACGGCAAACCGCAGTACCTCGCCGTGAAGGACGACGGTGCCGGGAGCGAGCCTCCGCTGATCAGGACCTCCGACAAGGAGGCGAAGTCGGCGCTGTGGTCCGTCCTGATCCCCCCGGGCGCCAGCTGGAGCGGCCCCACGCCCTACCACCTGTACAACCCGCACACCGGCAAGGACATGAACGTCGCCGGTGACCGCCAGGACGACGACGCGCCCCTGATCGTGTGGCCGCGGAAGACCACGGCCTGGAACACCCACTTCTACATCGAGGAGCGGGGCGACGGCTGCAGCACGCTCGTCAACCGGCACAGCGGCAAGGCGGTCTGCGCCCCCGACCGGCTCGGCGACCGCGTCGTCCAGTACGACACCGCCACGGTCACCGGGTCCGGCGAAGGGCTGATCGTCTTCGAGCGGGTCGCCCTCCACGAGTTCGGGCACCCCGACATCCGCGACGCGGGCAAGCGCGTGGAGGCGCTCGACGCGCAGCTCGCCGAGCTGCGCCCCCAGCGCGAGCTGCTGGAGCGGCGCCGCCGCGAGATCGAGGCCCAGCAGGCCGAACTGGCGGCCGGGCGCGACGAGCTCGCCCGCCTCACCGGCGGCCTCAAGGGCGCCGACGACATCGCGCTGCCCGTCCCCCAGCTCTCCCTCGACCGCACCGGTCTGAGCACCACCGGCGCCCTGCTGGCCTTCGCCCGCTCGGCCGACCGGCCGTACCTGCTGGACAGCGCCACCGGCAACGTCGTGCTGTACTTCCGCGGCGCCAACGGGCAGTTCTTCGCCACCTACTACGACACCACGGTCGTACGCTCCTCCCGCCGGCTGACGGCGGGCGACGGCAAGGGCGTCACCTTCACCGCCCGCGACTCCGGCACCGGCCTGGACTCGGTGACGATCCGCATCACGGCGGGTGACGGCCCCGGGCTGTGCGACGTGACCATCGAGCGGGGCGAGGAGCGCGAGACCTGGCAGCGCCTCCCGCGCAAGGCCACGGACTTCGCCGCGATCATCAACGGAACGCCGGAGACGCCGGTCGTTCTCGGCGCGGTGAAGTCGTTCGACGCGACGACGAGGCTGCTGTCGGGCGGCCGGGACGGTGACGTCGCCGGTGGTGTGCTCCAGCTCGCCGAACCCCTCTCCGGCGCCCTGCCCGCCCGTACGCCCGTCACCGTCGGCGGCCATCTGTACCTCACGGAGACCGCTCACGCGTCCGGGGCCACGTCGCTCCGGCTGGACGCCGGTGAGGGCGGCCCCGAGCCGCAGCCCGGCGAGCAGGTGCGGCGGCTGCGCCACGACCCCCGCCTCGCCTCCTCCAACCGCCCCGGCGTCCCGCTCTCCGCGGGCTCCCGGCTGGTGCTCGCCGACCCCGGCACGGCACAGGAGGTCCCCCTCGGCGAGGTGCCGGACCTCGTCGCCGGTCACGGCTGCCGCTGGCGCGCGGACCAGCCCGGCCGGGCGTACGCCTTCGACGGGCGGGAGAACGTCCTCACCCTGCCGCAGGAGCGGCTGGAGCGCGCCACGGCGAGCGGTGATCTGACCGTCGAGGCGTGGGTCAACCCCGAGCAGGTCTCCGGCGCGGCCAGGGTCGTCCACGCCGGCGCCGGCGAGGTCCCGTACACCCTCGGGCTGCTCGCCCCGGCCTCCGTGGCCGTGCCCGCCCTGGCCTTCGACGGCAAGAGTGGCGTGGCCATGACCGAGAGCGGCTTCAGCCTCGCCGACCGGTCCTTCACGATCGAGTTCTGGGCACGCCGCACCACGGAATGGAACGGCAAGGCCCAGTTCGTCATCGGCCACGGCACGTCGCACGACAGCACCCGGGGCTCCCTGCACATCGGCTGGCGCCAGGACAGCAGCTTTACCTTCGCCTTCTACGGTGACGACGTCACCACCAACCACGGCCAGCACACCACCGACTGGCACCACTGGGCCTGCGTCTTCGACGCGACGACCCGGGACCAGGTGATCTACAAGGACGGTGTCGAGGAGGCCCGGCGCACCGCTTCGGGCGCCTACCAGGGCAACGGTCTCTTCAGCTTCGGCAGCCACTTCGGCGGCTGGGTGCCCGACTACGCCGCCGTGGAGATGGACGAGGTGCGGCTGTGGGAGACCGCCCGCACGGCGGCCGAGGTCCGGCAGGCGAAGAACAAGCGGCTGACCGGCGACGAGCCCGGACTGGCGGGCTACTGGCCGGCCGGCGACCCCCTCGCCCAGGTGGGCGGCAAGCCGGGCGTCCTGGACCGCTCCGGCCACGACCGGCACGTCTATCTGCGCGGTGGCGTCACCACCGCGACCGCTCCCGCCGCCGTCGAGCGGGCCGCGGAGACGACGTACCGGATCGTCGCCGGGGCCGGTGACCAGCTGGTGGTCAGCCGCGCGGCCTTCCCGCCGCACGAGTGGTCCCACCTCGCCGCCGCTCACGAGCAGTCCTGGGCCGTCGAGCTGACCGGTGACGCGTACCTGGAAGTGCCCGACAACGACGCGCTCGACATCGCCGACGACCTCACCCTGGAGGTCTTCTGCCGCGTCGACTCCCTCGGCGCCACGCAGGGCCTGGTGTCCAAGGGCCGCGCGGCCGACGGAGCCGGCGGCAGCGTTCCGTACCGGCTGCTGGTGCTGCCGGACGGCAAGCTGGAGTTCGGCTTCGAGGAGCCCGACGGCCGGCTCGTGCGCTTCACCTCCTCCGAGGCCGTCCGCGCCGGAACGTTCCACCGCCTCGCCGTCGTCCGCAAGAGCGGCCGGTCGATGCAGGAGCGCAAGGGCAGCAAGGAGATCACCACGACGGGCCCCGACGGCAAGCCCGTCAAGCAGAACGTCGAGCTGGTGGAGTCGGTCGACGTCCAGGAGTGGCAGGACATCCGCTTCTTCGTCGACGGCCGCGAGGCCGGCACCGCCCGCTACGAGGGCCCCGGCGCCCGGGGCAACTCCGGCACCCTCGACATCGGCCGGGCCCGCGAGGGCCTCCAGACGCATCTCCTGACCGGCATCGTCTCCGAGGTCCGGCTGTGGGGCCTCGCCCGGGACGCCGCCCGGCTCGGCACGCCTGTCTCCGCACGCGACCGCGGCCTGACCGCGCACTGGCGCTTCGAGGAGAACGCCGGCAACACCGCCGCCGACACCACGGGCTCGCACGCGGCCCGGCTGCGCGGCGCGCGCTGGACCCGGAACCCCGACCCGCGCGGCAGCCTCCTCCGCCTGTACCGCAACGGCGTCTCCGTGGCGTGCGACCCGCTGGAGAACGCCGACTTCGCCGACCACGGTGACCGCGCCCTCGCACTGGGCGCTCGGATCCAGGACGGCCGGGTCACCCAGCCGTTCCAGGGCGTACTGGAGGAGGTCCGCCTCTGGCGCACGGCCCGCACCCAGGAGCAGGTCCTCGACAACCTCTTCACCCGGCTCAGGGGCGAGAAGGAGGATCTGATCGCCTACTGGTCCTTCGACCGCGCCTCCACCGACGAGGGCGCCGGCCTCGTCCAGGACGAGGGGCTGCGCGGCAACCACCTCACCCTCGCCGAAGCGCCGCGCCGCCCGGCGGCCGTGCTGTCGACCGCGCCCGTCTCCAGCGACACCGCCCAGGTCCGCTCGGCCCTGGCGGCGATGCGCACGCCCTTCCACGAGACGATCTCCGGCGCCCCGGCCGTCGGCGAGTACGCGGACATGCAGTACACCGCCAAGGGCGAGGCGTTCGGCGTGCTGAAGCGGGCCTACGGCTACCTGCGCGACGGCCGCTGGCACCTGGTCACCGGCTACAAGGTGGGCGACCTGGTCAGCGAATGGGTCAGCCAGGTGCAGTTCGACCCGCAGCTGGTCGGCTACGTGGAGGGCGCGCCGCCCGTACCGTCGGAGAATCTCACGCCCAACACCGTCGATCCCGACCGGGCGACGTACGACGGCGTCGCCTCGGTGGAGTTCGCCGAGGCCGAGGAGGTCGTCCACTCGCTGTCGTCGGCCAAGGAACGCAGCGTCGACGCGGCGTTCGACTTCGCCCTCTCCAACGAGGTCGACGTCGACATGTGGATGATCGCCGCCCCGCTGGGCTTCGGCGTCGCCAAGTCCATGGCGAAGGCCAAGGTGTCGGTGGGCGTGCGCGGCAGCCTGGAGTTCTCCAACAGCTGGGCCGACGAGACCTCGGTCTCACAGGGCGAGAACACCGCCCGCGCGATGAAGGTCGACCTCTCGGGCAGCTGGGAGGACCCGCTCAAGCCCCTGAACGCCGCGCTGGGCCGGCGCTACCTCCCCGTCAACACCGGTTTCGCCGTCGTCCAGTCGCAGACGGCCGACGTCTTCGCGCTGCGCCTGGCGCACAGCGGGGCTCTGGTGGCCTACCGCATCCAGCCCAACCCGGACGTCCCCAAGGACTGGAACGTCGTCCCCTTCCCGCTCAATCCCCGCTACACCAAGCAGGGCACGCTGGACGGCACCATCGGCTACGACGAGCGCGGCCGGGTCCTGGACCCCGACTACGCCTCGGCCCGCGAGCGGGGCGAGTACAGCTACTACAAGCCGCGCGAGGCCTATGCCATCAAGCGGCGCATCCAGCGCGAGCAGCAGCGGCTGCGCAGCTACTACGAGACGGTCTCCACCGAGACCCACACGCCCGATCCCACCGCCGAGCGGGCGGGCCGCGTGCTGGGCGGTGCCATCGGCGGCGACACCGCGCCCGGCAAGGGTCGCGACACCGCCGGCAACTCCACCGGCGACGGCTTCTCACGGCGCGACCTGGTCAACACCTATGTCTGGACGGCGGACGGCGGGTTCTTCGCGGAGACCACCGAGAACACGGACGCCGTCAGCGAGACGACGGCCGGTTCGTACTCCCTCTCCGGCTCGGTGGGAGCCTCCGTCGGCACATCCTTCGACGTCATGGGCGTGGGGATCAACGCCCAGCTGGACGCGTCCATCGGCGGTGGCATGACCGTCACGCGGGCGCGCGGCAAGCAGGCCACCCGTTCCTTCGGTCTGAACGTCACCTGCGCGCCGTCCGGCAACGTCCAGCAGTACGACGCCAACCGCAAGCCCGTCTTCGACGCCGACGGCAATCCGGTCAACGCCCCGGGCAAGGTCGACGCATACCGGTTCCTCAGCTTCTACCTCGGCGAGGACACCGAGCACTTCGACACCTTCTTCCACAAGGTCGTCGACCCGAAGTGGCTGGAGAACGCCTCCGACCCCAACGCCACGGCCCTGCGCCAGGCCCGCCAGTCCGACCGCAAGCCGCCGTGCTGGCGGGTGATGCACCGCGTCACCTTCGTCAGCCGGCTCCTGCCGCCCGTGACGCCCACCGGCGCGCTGCCGCTGGAGCGCACGATGCGGGAGCTGGACGTGGCGAGCAACTACGAGCTCGTCCGCCGCCTCGACCCCTACGTCAAGGCCGCGGCCACCGGCCACGACGAACTCGCCGCCGCCGTGCGCAGCGCCCTGTCCACACACCTGCCGGAACTGCTGCCGCACGCGACGGAGGTGACCGGCTTCCTCGCGCAGTACTACGGCGTGGAGGGCTGACGAGGGGAGCACTGACGAGGGCGACCGGCCGGGATGCCGGCCGGTCGTCCGGAAGGGTGAGATCGAGCTCGCCGATTTCCTCGCCATGGCCGGCCTGCGACGCCGATGCGGGATTCAGCGTGCCGAGGTCGGCGGCCGAGGTGAGGCCCTCGGCGAACGTCCTGAAATCCGCCCACGTCACCGACGGATCGCCCTGCCCACCGCACGTGTGGGCAACTGTTCACCATGAGCTCGTTTCACCCTCGGCCGCACGCCGCCGCAGCGGCTGAGGCCGCGGGAATGCGGGGAGAACGGACCCGTGCGAGCTTTGAGTGAAGGACCACGTTGCGCACCAGGCCCGGCCGCCGGCAGCAGACGCCGACCGGGTCGGACAAAAGGTGGTGCCGTCACTGGCCCGTGCCGCCCGCCGGCGGTCCGGCCATGGGCGGGAGCCGCCGGTGGTCCGGCTCGTGAACAGGAGAGTGCTGTGGAGCTGTCGTTCCTCGACCGGTTGTACGAACAGCCGGGGCCGTGGGCCAGCGTCTACCTGGACACCTCCCAGGACATCGACGACCCCGAACGGGCTACCGCCTTGCGGTGGCGGCACCTGCGGGACGATCTTGTCACCGCCGGCGCGGACAGCGCGACCGTCGACGCCCTCGCGGACGTGGTCGGCGCCGATCGCGAGGTGGCGGGGCGGCACGGACAGGCCCTGTTCGCGGCACATGGCCGGCTGGTGCTGGTCGCGGAACTGCCCGAGCCGCCGCGGCGCGATGTCGCGCGATTCGGGAGACTTCCGCATGCCCTGCCCCTGGCGGTGCAGTGCGCGCCCGACATCCCGTACGCGGCCGTGGCCCTGGAGCGTGTCGTCGCCGATGATGCCGAGGGTCCAGAGGGCTCGGAGCAGGTGACCGTCGAGGTGGAGAGCGGGCGCTGGCCCACCAGCCGGGTCCTTCCCGGCCCCTGTGACGTCCACCGGGTGCCTGCCGGTTCCTGGCAGCAGGAGGCTCCGCGCATCGCTCGGCATCTTCAGGAGCTGGCCGACCGGGGTGACGCGGAGATGATCGTCGTGTGGGCCGACACCGACGCCGACGAGGCACGCGGGGTGCTGGTCAACGGCCTCCCGCGGCGAGTGCGCGACGTGCTGATCACCGTACGGAGCATCGCCGCGGCGGACGAGGTGCCACCCCGGCCCGGCGACGGGCGGGCGCTGCTGGAACCGGAACTCGTCGGCTTGCTGACCGGGCGTCTGAGCGCGTCCGACCACCGCCGGCTGAACCGCTACCAGACGCAGCGGGCACAACGTCCCCAGGCATCCGACGGGATGACCGCCGTGGTCGTGGCCCTGCAGCAGGGCCAGGCGGAAGCCGTGCTCGTCAATGAGCCCGTGCGGTTCACCGCGCACCTGTGGGCCGGCGCCGAGCCCACGCAGATCGCGCTGTCCGCGGAGGAGCTCCATGCCTTCCGGGCCACCGACGTCCGGGAAGAAGCGGCCGAGGACGCTCTGCTGTGGTCCACCATGGGCACGGGGGCGGAACTCGTCGTCGTTCCTCATGAGACGTTGCCCCTGAGCGAAGGCGTCGGCGTGCTGCTGCGCTGCTGAAGGCGTCGTGCGCCGCGTGCTGTTCGCCGCGCCGAATCCTCAGCGCGTTCCCGCGACCAGCAGGAGGGCCTCACGGTCGTCGGCGTTGAGCGTCTCCTCCGGCAGAGTGTCGTCATCGAGCAGCGCGTGCACCAGGTGCGCGTGTTCGGCGAACGCGGCTCTGCACCGCTCGTGCTCCGCCTGATCGCCATCAGCGCCGAACAGGGCTGACCACTCGTCCGGATCGACGGGGCGGGACAGCTCGGCGGCGAAGGCCAGGAAGCCGAGCAGGCGTCCCCGCTCCGGGACCTCCGGGTCGGCCGCGAGCCTCAGCAGGAACGGCAACACTGCCGGCGTCGCCGGGCTCAGCAGGAACATGTGGCTCATCAGAACGTTGGTGAGCACCCTCTCGGCCTCCGGCGCGGCCACCGGATCGAGCAGCGCGCGCAGCAGAGCCGGCATCTCGGAGGCACATCCGGAGATCCCGGACCAGGGGATCTCCTCACAGCCCCGCAGCGCGGGATGCTCGTCGCCCTCAGCACGCCCCGCTTGCGGGTGCTCCTCCAGAAAACGCGCCACCATGGCCTCTTTGACCTCGGCACTCATCTTGCACATCGTCTGCCTCCTCTTCGCCGACAGCATCGCACGGAGCCCGTTGTCAGTGGCGACCCATAACGTGGGGCCACCCGACGACAGACCGCTCTTTCAGGGGGAACCGTGCTGCCACGCGACGAAGACACCTTCACCATGCCCGACGCGTGGCGACGCGAGCTGCATCCGCGCAGGGGCGGCCTGCCCGCGCGGGTGCCCCCGGTGGCGGCGGACGCCGCGGAGCAGGCCTCGCTCCTGGCCGAAGGCGCCGCGGAGTGGACCGAGAAGGTCCTCTCCCACCCCCGGAGCGACCGGCGGCTCGTCGCCGCCGCCCGGGCCCGGCAGGGCGGTGACGCGAGCCCCCTGGGTGCCGCGGTGCTGGCCCTGGCCGACGGAGGGCGGGCCGTCGCACCCGCTCCGCAAGTCGACGCATGGGTCCGGGCCCATGGTCTGCCGTTCGCCGCCGAGGCCGTCGTGGAGCTCTTCGACATGCGCTTGAGCTCCTTCAGCGGCGGCCCCGGCCTCGGGGTCACGGGCTGTACCGATCAGGGCTCCTCTGTCTCCCGGCAGCACAGAGCCTTCGCCGATCGCGTCCGCGCCCTGCTGGCGGTGGCCGAAGAGGAGACCTGCGCGAGAACCGTGGCCGCCCTGTCCGAGCACCGGACGAACGCACGGCGCCGGGCCGTCGTGTCGTATCTCGTGCCCGGCGAGGCGGGGTGGATGGCCGAGTGCTGCGCGGACGAAGACCCCCACATCACAGGGGACACAACCCTCCTCCGCATGATGCTGTGCTCGGTCTCCACCACCGAGCAGGTCGTGCGGCTGGGCGGGCGGGACGGGTACATGTGGAGCTGGGACCTGGCCACGATCGCCAGTCTCACGGAGGTCATCGGCACGGAGATCGTCCCGCTCCTCGCGGAGGACCTCAAGGCGCCCTACCTCCCCACCGACACGCGCCGGCTTCTCTGCGGCGCCCTGGCCGAGCTGCCGTCCGACGAGGCGTTCCGCATCCTGGTGGCCGGGGCCGGTATCGCGGCCGCCCGCCCCGCGCTGCTCGACGCCGCCCTCCGCCACCCCGCCCGGGCCGTACGGCTGCTCGGCGAGGCATGCGCAGTCGGCCCCGCGGAACCGCCCTCTCTGGTCCGGCGGTTGTTCACCGCTCACGTCCGCTCCCATCGCCCGCTCGCCGTGTCCCTCCTGCCCGGGCTCCCCGAGCGGGTCGCGGCGCTCGTCGCGCCCCTCGCCCACGGTGACGACCTGATCCCGGAGGCTCCCGCCGAATCCGTGCCGGGGCTGCTGACGAGCCCGCCGTGGACGGCTACCACGCCGCGCAGGGCGACCTTGGTGAAGGTACCGGCTCCGGCCGCGGAATCGCGGGTCGCCTGGCTTCCGGGCGAGCGCGAGGCGTGGGCGGCCACGGAGTCCTGGTGGACCGGGCGGGCCGTGGCGGCGAACTGGTCGAGGGAGCCGAGTCCGGAGGCGCTGCGGAGCGGGACGCTCCTGACATCGGTGCACGCGGCGGGGGTGTTCCTCCATCTCCCGGCCGAGACGGTGCGTCCCCTGCTGGACGAGTGGGCGCCGGACGACGTGTGGGACGCGGAGGCCACCTACAGGCCGATCGCGGCCCGGTTCGAACTCGCGGCGCTGACCCCGGTGTTGCACGCGGCGTCACGTCATCCGGTCAGCGCGGGGCCCCTGCTGCTCCCGTTCGTCGACCTCGGCGTCGCCCGGCTGATGGCCGACTGGCTGATCCGGCTCAGGTCGGCGTCGGCCGTCGCTCGCGCCTGGTTCCTCCGGCACGGTACCGAGGCGGCCGCGCTGCTGGTGCCCGACGCGGTGGGCAGGCCCGGCGCCGCCCGGCGCGGCGCCGAGCAGGCGCTGCGGCTGATCGCCACGGAACACGGCGACCAGGCCGTACGGGACGCCGCAGCGGCGTTCGGCCCCGCGGCGGCCGAGGCCGTCCGTGAGCTTCTGACGACAGACCCGCTGGTGAGCGCCCTGCCCGCCCGGATGCCCGCGATCCCCGTCTGGGCGGACCCGGCGGTGCTCTCGCAGATCGTGCTGCGGAAGGGCGGCGCGCTGCCCTCGGAAGCCGTGCGGAACGCGATCACCATGCTGGCCGTCTCCGCGCCCGGCGAGGCGTACCCCGGGCTCTCCGTACTCCAGGAATCCTGCGAGCCGGAGTCGCTGGCACGGTTCGCGTGGAGTCTCTTCCAGCAGTGGCGGCTCCACGGCATGCCCGCCAAGGAGAACTGGGCCCTGCACGCGCTCGGGGTGCTCGGTGACGACATGACCGTCCGCGAGCTCACTCCCGTCATCATGGCCTGGCCGGGCGAGAACGCGCACCACAGTGCGGTCGCGGGCCTGGACGTCCTGGCCCGCATCGGCACGGACACCGCGCTGCTCCACCTGACGCGCGTCGCCGACCGGGTGGCGTTCAAAGCGCTCAAGGCCCGGGCCCGGCAGAAGATCGACGAGGTGGCCGAGGAGCTCGGCCTGACCGGTGACCGGCTCGCGGACCGCCTGGTGCCCACCCTCGACCTCGACGCGACGGGCGCCACGGTCATCGACTACGGCACCCGCCGCTTCACGGTCGGCTTCGACGAGCGGCTTCAGCCGTACGTCCGCGACGAGGCGGGCAAGCTCCGCAAGTCGCTGCCCGCGCCCGCCGCGCAGGACGACGCGGAGCGGGCCGCCACCGGGCGCAAGCGCTTCACCGCCCTGAAGAAGGAGGTACGGGCCCTCGCCTCGACGCAGGTGGGGCGCCTGGAGTCGGCGATGCTGGCGGGAAGGACATGGGAGGCACCGGAGTTCGTACGGCATCTGGTGCGGCACCCGCTGCTGGGGCATCTTGTGCGGCGTCTGGTGTGGCAGGACGGCGCCGGCACGGCGTTCCGGGTGCGCGAGGACGGAACGGTGCGCGACCTCACCGGACGTGAGGTGCCTCTGCCCGATGCGGAGACCGTACGGCTCCCCCACTCGTCGCACCTGGGCGACGAACTTGCCGCGTGGCGGGAGCACTTCGCGGATGCCGGGACGGACCAGCCGTTCCCGCAGCTCCACCGCGCGGTCCACCACCTGACGGCCGAGGAGGCGGACGGTTGGCGGCTGCGCCGCTTCGAGGGGATCATCGTGCCCACGGGCAAGGTGCTCGGCCTCCAGCGCCGCGGCTGGGAGCGGGGCGAACCGATGGACGCCGGTGTCGAGCGCTGGATCTCCAAGCGGCTGGGGGCGCGGCGCTTCCTGGTCATAGCCCTGCGCGAGGGCATACCGGTGGGCCAGGTCGACTTCGCTCCGGAGCAGACCCTCGAGACCGTCTGGCTCGACACGAGGCCGGCCGACTACCTCCCCCGCCGCGAGCACTCGCTCCGGCTCGGGGAACTCGACCCTGTCGAGGTGTCCGAACTCCTCGCGGATCTCACGGAGCTCACGGAGTGACGGGGTGACGGATCGCGAGTCACCGTGCTCGCCGCATCGTGCGGCACTACCGCTCGTTCCCCCACGGCACCACGACAATTGGCGTGCCCCCGCGTCGTATCGATCTTTGACTGATATCCGGAGTTCGTCAGCAGTGCCGGCACCGGGCGGTGACGCGTGAATCCTGGACCTGCCGCATCCGTCGCGCGGCGGTTCGCGCCGCCCACGGAGAAGCCGGCGTCGCGACTGAACTACCCGCTGCGGTGCGGTAGATGATGCCTCGCGTCGCTCATCTTCTTTCCACGGAGGGTGGGTGCGACGGCGGCGCCGCACCGCGTATCCGCTACGGCTCGAAGTCCGGGTTCCGCGGTCGCCCCGGTGTGCGGGCGGCGCCAAGATCAGGTCATTGCCCGTCAAGAGGCTGTCAAGCATCCTTGCTTTCGATTAGTGTCCAGCTTTAGATCAAGGCATTCGGTTCTCGGACCGCAATGCTGAATTTCAATGATGACGCGGACACCGTCGTTCCACCGTGTCCGCAATCCCGGAAATGGAGCAGTCATGAAGATGATCAAGGCGTTCATGAAGAAGTTCACGAAGGACGAGAACCTCGCCAACCACTCCTGGATCGAGCACGTGATCTGACGTGCCGTCGTCGGCGGAGGACGCGGCCGTGCCATGCCCTCCGCCGACCCCTTCCCGGAGTTCTCCGCCTGCCATGGGGAACGCATTTCATCACCATTCCAATGGAGGCGGGAATCTCGTGGAAGAAATAGCATCGACAGCGGTCCGCGACCATTCCGTCGTGTACGCCCCTCGGATTCAGGAACTGCTGGACCGGGAAGAGAAGGTGTTCCGGATCGACGCGACCACGGTCGGCGTCTCCGACTGCCGTCTGATCGCCGAAATCGTCGCGGCGCGCCCCGTGCTGGCGACGGAGCGCTCGGTCTACAAGCCCGCCGCGGGAGCCGAGATCCACCACGACAGCGCGACACGGACGATCCGCGCGCTGGGACAGGACGTCATGGCGGGCATCCGGACCCCGCCGCCCCCGGCGCGCGGGCTCTCGGGCGCCTGGCCCTACGCGGCCACTACCTACCTGCGCCAGTGGCTCTTCGCGTCCGACCCGCTGCCCGTCTCCCTGTTGTCGAAACGCGGCGTCACACGCTCCGACACCCTCTCCCGGCTCGTCGACCGCGCCGTCACCGTCTGGCCGGGCTACGGTGCCGACGACAGGCGCACCGCGCTGGCCGGACAGATCCGCGACGCTTCCAGCACCCGGGACAGGCGGCAGGCCATCGCGCTGTACCGGCGAGCGACGGCCACCCTCTGCGACGGCGTGGCCGCACTGGCCGGCAACGCCCTGTGGCTCATGGGACAGACGCGAGAACAGCGGGGAGCCCGCGCCGACCTCACCCCGGTCCTGTGGGAGACGCTGCGGCTGCTCCCTCCCGCGTGGATGCTGTACCGCAAGGGCGGGGCCGCGTACACCGCGCTGCACCCCGAGATCCGCCCCGAGGACAACGTCGCTCTCTTCCCGCTCCTGATGCACCGGCACCCGGACTACTGGTCCGAACCGCTGGCCTTCCGGCCCGAGCGGTGGGCCGGGGTCGTGGACCCGGAGAAGACGCCCGCGTTCATGCCGTTCGGCTTCGAGGGTGCCCGCTGCTGGGCCAAGCACCTCGTCGTGCCCCTGGCCGAACGTCTGCTGACCGTCGCCTTCGACAACCGCCTCGTCATCCGCAGCCCTCAGCAGCAGACGCACGTCCCGCTGCGCTCTCTGCTCTCCGTACGGTTCGAAGCGAAAACCGGGGCCTGATCCATGGAATCACCCACGCTGGCCGGCTGGGTCGGCGACGTCGAGAGCTTCGCCGGCCGCCAGTGGCAGCGCGAGCCCGCCGTCTTCACGCCGGAGACCCTCGCCTCGCCGTTCGATCTCGACGAGCTGGACGCCGCCTTCGACGGAGGGCTGCTGCGCACCCCCTACCTGGAGATGGTCCGCTCCAACAAGGTCACCGTCCCGCCCGACGCCTACACCACGTCACGCGTGATCAACGGCGTGACGC
Source organism: Streptomyces sp. NPDC044063 (assembly GCF_056434285.1). Lineage (NCBI taxonomy): Bacteria > Bacillati > Actinomycetota > Actinomycetes > Kitasatosporales > Streptomycetaceae > Streptomyces > Streptomyces sp. NPDC044063. The sequence continues at coordinate 120,834 of NZ_JBWKFM010000001.1, read as the reverse complement.
ACGACGGCTTCGCCGACCGCGGGAAAGTCGTCGCACTCCTGCGCGCCGGGGCGACGCTGCTCCTTCGCCGCGTCGACCAGTGGCACCGCCCGACGGCCGATCTGCTGGCGCGCCTGTCCGAGGAGATCGACCGGCGCGTGGAGGCGTTCTTCTTCGTCACGCCGGCCGGCGGTCAGGGGCTCGCGGTGCACCGTGACGACGCCGACGTGTTCGTCCTCCAGGTGGCCGGACGCAAGACCTGGTACGTGCACGACGCGCCGGCGGTGGTGGACTGGGCGCCGGGCGAGCTCCGGGACGGCGAGCGCTCCCCCCGGCTCCTGCACAGCGTCCTCGAGCCCGGCAGCGTGCTCTACATCCCGCGCGGCTTCGCGCACCGCGCGGTGGGTGCCGCCGGACTGTCCGCCCACCTGTCGCTGACGATCCGCGACATCTCCCTGCAGGACCTGCGGACGGCCCTGGAGCGGCTGTTGTCCGACGGACTGGATCTCCCGGCCCGGCCGCTGGGCGAGGCCGCGATCGGCGACGCCTGCGCCACGCTGCTCGGCCACGTCCGGGCGAAGCTGGACACCATCGCACCGGATGACCTGCGGCTCGCCGCGCGGGCCGCGCAGGCGCGGCGACCGGTCACGACGACGCCGGCGGAGACATTCGCCGGGACGGCCCGGACCTGGGACACCGGCGGACCCGGCGCGGGGCGCACCGGCCGGGCGCCAGTCAGCCGTACGTGGCACAGGCTGCGCGAGGCGGCACGGGCAGCGCGCTGACGTACAGCCACAACGCCCCACAGGCCCCTTGAGGGAAGCGCCTCGCGGTCGGGCCAGCCCTCCCCTGATGCCTGGTCAGGGTCTGATCAGGGTCGGACCGGGGTGATCCCCGTCGAGCCGGCGCGGTGCGGGCGGACACACTCGGAAGGACTTGATCTTCGTCACCGACTTCCGAGTGGAGCTCTTCTCCTATGCGTCGTTTCCCGGCCCTGTCCCTGGCCGCCGCCACAGCCGCCACCGTGGCGTTCGGTGCCACCACCGCCGAGGCCTCGACCGGCCTCGACCCCGCCGCCCTGCGCGAGGCGATCGCCCTGCGTCCCGGCGACGGTGGCTCCGGGGTCGTGGCCGAGGTGCACAAGAACGGGCAGACGTGGCGGGGTACCTCCGGGGACGCCGTCACCGGCAAGCGCATCAGCCCCGACGCGCACTTCCGGATCGGCAGCATCAGCAAGCCGATGGAGGCGGTGATACTCCTCCAGCTGTCCGCCGAGGGCCGGGTCGACCTGGACCAGAGCGTTCAGCACTACCTGCCCGGACTGCTGCCCAAGGAGCGTTTCACCGAGCCGATCAGCGTGCGGCAGCTGCTCAACCACACCAGCGGCCTGCCCCAGGACTTCGAGGGTGCCCCCGCCACCTCCCCGGACGAGGACATCGAGCACCGCTTCGACTACGTCACCTTCGACGAGATCATCCAGCAGACGCTGCGCCCCGAGGGCAGGCCCGCTCCCGGCCCGCGCTTCAGCCCCGGTACCCGGCAGGAGTACAACTCCTTCGGCTACCGCGTCGCCGGCAAGCTGATCGAGGACATCACCGGGCACTCGTACCAGGACGAGGTGAGCGCCCGCATCCTCAAGCCCCTGAAGATGCGGGAGACCAAGGCCGCCACGCCGGGCCGCGGCACCCCCGTGCCCCGCCCCTACCTCCCCGGCTACATGCCGAGGAGCAACGGCCAACTGGTCGACGTCAACGTGCAGGGCGGGCTGCCCGCCAGCATGACCTCCACCACGGGTGACCTGGACCGCTTCATCACCGGCCTGTTCGACGGCCGGCTGCTGCGCCCGGCGCAGGCCGCCGAGCTGTTCACCGTCCCGAAGGGCACCGACGGCAAGCCGCTGCCGTACGCCAACGACTCCAACTGCAACACCGGTCCCGGCAAGCGCACGGCCTGCTTCAGCGTCGGCCTGATGTCGGTACCGCTGCCCGACGGCTCCGTCGTGTGGGGCAAGACGGGGTCCGACCCGGGCTACCGGAGCGGCGTCTTCGCCTCCCGCGACCTGAACCGCCGGGCGGTCTACGCGATGGGCACCTCGGTCTCGTCCAACAACAGCGCACCCGCGGTGGCCCAGCGCCTCTCCCTCGCCGCGTTCGGCGACTGAACTCCGTAGCCCTGCGGTCCTCCGACTTGTTCGATCGACTGAGTCAATACAATGCCGGCATGGCTCATGTCTCCGCGGCCGAGCGCCGTCCTCAGCTGATCAAAGCGGCCATCGATCTCATGGCCAGAGAGGGCGTCGCCGCCGGCAGTACGCGCGCCATCGCCGCCGAGCTCGGCGTCGCGCAGGCCACGGTCCATTACACCTTCGGTACGAAGGCGGACCTCTACCGGGCGGTCATGGAGCAGCTCACCGGCGACCTGATCGCGCAGGTCGAGCGAGCGGCGCCGGAGGGCGCCGGTTTCGAGGAGACGATCACCGCGCTGGCCGGCGCCTCGTGGCGGACCGTACGGGAGGAGGCGACCCGCTACCGCCTCCTCACCGAGCTGAGCATGCTCGCCCTGCGCACCCCCGACCTGAGCGAGGCCTACCAGGGTTACTACCGGGGGGTCAGCGAGGCGACGGCACGGCTGGTGGCCGAGGCGGCGGCGCGGACCGGGTACGAACTCGCCCAGCCCGCACAGACCATCGCCCGGTTCTACCTCGCCGGCTTCGACGGACTGACGTTGCAGTACCACTACGCGCCGGACCAGTTCTCGGAGGACGTCTGCCTCCGGGCCCTGGTCTCCGCGACCATCGCCCTGGCCGGGGGACGGCTGGAGCTCGCGGACGTACCGACGGCCTGACGCGCCGGGCGCGCCCGCGGCTGATCGACGTGTGCTCAGCCGGCCCAGACGTCCTCGACGTAGCGACCGGCATCGGTGAGGGAGGTCAGCCAGGCGGCGGCCTCCTCACCGGACGCACCGGTGCTCTCGCGGTGCATCGCCATGAACGCCTCCCGCACGGCGGGCGCCATGCGGCGGCCGTCGCCGCAGACGTAGACCCGGCCGCCGGCTTCCAGCAGGGCCCGGACCTCGTCGCTCTCGCGCGCGAGCCGGTCCTGGACGAAGCGGGCGCCGTCCTCCGGCGCGTGCATGAAAGTGGGGCGCATGCTGACGGCTCCGGCCGCCTCGGCGGCTTCGAACTCCTCCCGGTGGAGGTAGTCCACGTCGGGGTGGTCGCAGCCGAAGTAGCACAGCAGCGTTCCGGTCGACCGGGTGTGCAGCCGGTCGAGAACGGCGCCCCGGAAGGGCGCCAGCCCGGTGCCGGCGCTGACCAGGATGACCGGCACGGACGGGTCCTCGGGAAGCCGGAAGGCCTCCCCGCACGGCAGCACCCGGGCCTGGACGGTGTCGCCGACCGCCACGGTCCGGACGTAGTGCGAGGCGATGCCGTGGAAGGCGCCCTCGCCGCTTCGGTGGGGTGCCGCGAGCAGCGACACCATCAGGTCCACCTCGCCGGGGGACGCCTCGGCGGACGACGAGATCGAGTAGTGGCGCGGGCGCAGGACCGGCAGCAGCTCCAGGAAGCGCTCGAAGGGCAACTCGCAGGCGCGGTAGCGCTCCAGCAGGTCCAGGACGCTGCTCCTGGCGGCCGTCACCCGGTCGTGGAAGGTCTCGGGGTCCGCCGCGGCGAGTTCGGCCAGGGGGCGCTTCTCCGGCGGGCAGGCGGTGTGCTCGGCGAGCAGGGCGATCTGTTCCCGGGTGGCGGGGTCCTGCAGCTCGACGAAGACGGTCAGGAGCCGACGCAGGGTCAGCGGCCGGTCGACGGGCAGGGCGTCGCGGTTGCGGCGGCGGGCGTGCAGCCGGACGGTACGGTCCAGGTCGAGGCCGAAGCGGTGGGCGACCCGTCGTACGAGGGCGTCCGGGTTGCTCGGGAGCACGGCCAGGTGGTCGCCGGTGCGGTAGGTGACGCCCTCGGGCAGCCGTAGCCTCAGGAAGCGCTTGGGGCGGCCGAGCTCGTGGTCCATGTCGACGAGCTCGTACGCGTCGAGCACCTCCATCGGCTGTACGCCGTGCCGTGCGGCGAGTCCGCCGATGACCGACTCGGTGGTGTCCTGGAGTTCGTACAGGCCGCGGCCTTCCTCCTCTTCGGTCGGCGTCGCGGCATCCTGCGGCGCCACCGGGTGGCCGTGCCGCTCCAGCAAGGCGGTCCACAGCTCGCCCGTCCACCGGTCCACCGTGCCCGCGAAATCACCGGAGGCGTCGGCGGCGCCGCGCTCCAGCAGTGGCGTGGCGCCGGCCGCCGTCAGGCGCTCGTCGATGAGGGAGGGGATGTACTGGTAGGTGGCCGCCCAGTTGCGGTCGCCGACACCGAGCACGGCGTACCGGAGACCGTCGAGCGAGCCGGGCTCGAGTCCCTCCAGCGAGGCGACGAACCCGGCGGCGTCGTCGGTGGGCCTGCCGTTGTAGGAGGCGGCCACGATGACCACCGGGCCCTCGGCGGCGCTCAGCCTGCCGACGTGGTCGTCGAGCGGTGCCACGGACGAGGCGAATCCGTGCGCGTCGCCGTCCGCCGCCAGATCGCGGGTGATGCCCGCGCAGGTACCCAGGTTGGAGCCGTGCAGCAGGGTGAGCGCGGTGCCCGTGGCGCGTCGGGGCGCGGGGCCGTCCTGACCGGCGGGGGCACTGCTCACGGTGACTGCGGCTGGAGCCGCGGCTGCGGGCAGGCGGCGCTCGCCGCTCGTACGCCGGGCCAGCTCGAGCGTGAACCCGTGGGGCTTGATGGTGAGGGTCTGCTTGATCTTCAGCTGGTAGTCGGCGTGGTCGATCAGCCGGTAGCGGTGCACCAGCAGACCGAGCAGCAGGGTGGCCTCGTGCAGGGCGAACTGGCGGCCGATGCAGGCGCGTTCACCGTTGCCGAACGGCTTGAACAGGTGGACCGAGCGCCTCTCCTCCCGCTCGGGCGTGAAGCGCTCGGGGTCGAACAGCTCGACGTTCTCGCCCCAGGCGGGGTCGCGGTGGAGGGCCGGGGTGTAGATCGTGAGCGTCTCGCCCTCGCGGACGACGTACGTGCCACCGATGACGGTGTCCTCAAGGGGCTCCACGGCGAAGCCGGGCGCTGTCGGCCACAGTCTCAGACTCTCGTTGAGCACCTGGCGGATGTAGGTGAGCCTGCCGATGTCGCCGTAGCCGGGTTCCGGGGTGTCCGTGTCTCCCCACAGGGCGTCCACCTCGGCCTGGGCCCGCGCGAGCACCTCGGGGTGCTTGGTCAGGTAGTACAGGGCGAAGGACAGGGCGCCGCTGGTGGTCTCGTGCCCGGCGATGAGGAAGGTGATCACCTGGTTGCGGATGTTCACGTCGTCCAGGGGCTCGCCGGTCACCGCGTCCCGGGTGTGGAGCATCCGGCCCAGCAGATCGTCCGTGCTCGTGTCGCCGGATGCCCTGCGCTTGCGGATGACCTCATCGACGAGGTCCGTCATCAGCTCAGTGTCCCGGCGGAACTGCTCGACCTGCTTCCACTTGAACAGCTCCGTGCCGGGGACGGACTCGACCTTGTCCTGGGTGAAGGCCAGCGCCCGCGACATCGCCTCGACGAAGGGGTGCAGGTCGTCGCGGCGGAACGACTGGAAGTCGTAGCCGAAGCCGCACAGCCCGATGGTGTCGAAGGTCAGCCGGGTCATGTCCTCGGGGACGTCCACGGCCTGCGCCCCGGCGGCCTGGTCCCACTTGGCGATCAGGGATCGGGCGACGCCGAGCATGGTGCCGTGGTAGTCACGCATCGCGCCGAGCGAGAACGCCGGCATCAGGATGTCGTGGGCCTTGCGCCAGTTGGGCTCGTGGTTGAAGGCGGTGAACAGGCCGTCACCGGCGAACCGGCGAACCTCGATCAGGTCCGGGGACAGGCTCTTGCGGAACCGGCTCTCGTCCGACAACTCCGTCACCAGGTCCAGGCCGCCGACGATGACGGTCTCGGTCCCGAAGACGCGGAACCGGAACACCGGTCCCATCTCCTTGAGCTCCTTCATCAGGAGGTCGTGACCGTCGCCGCCCCGGAGCAGGTCGAGGGCGTGGCCGATCAGGGGCAGCGCCGGGCGCTCGGGGATCGCCCGGGCGCCGGCAACGAACGCGTGAGTCATGAGCGTGCCTTTCGTCCGACACCAGCAGTCGCTTGCGGTCCAACGTACAAGCGACATTGTCAGTCGACAATGTCGCTTGATTGTGTCGATCGGCACGGTCGGACGACTCAACCATGGAGGGGCGTGAAGGCGTCGCGGCCCGAGGACCTTGACGCGGGATGAGATCTCAGTAGTCGAGGGCCGCGAACCACTCGCCCCGGCCTCGGGAGGTGAGGTCGAGGATGTGCCAGACCGGGCTGAGCAGGTCCAGGCCCCGCTGGTCGATGTCTTCGGACATCCGGGGATGCGCCGAGTAGAGGTGGCGCACCGATCCGGTGTCGTCACGGGTGAACACCGATACGGTCGAGTCCTGGACGCCCTCGGCGTCCTCGCTGCCGAGGTCGTACTTGAAGGTCCCGGCCCCCGCGCTGAGCAGGCGCAGGTTCGTCCAGTGCCGGCTCCGGGCGTACGCGCGGAGCGTCGGCGGATCGGCCGCGGCGACGACGGCGAAGTCGGCGAAGTCGGCGTTCTGGGTGATGTGGCGGGCGACTCCGTTGAACCCGTCGATCCACATGGTGCACATGGGACACGCCTCGGTCTGCCGCTTGCCGTACATGAAGTGGTAGACGACCAGGTCGCGGCCGGGCCCGGTGAACAGTTCGCTCAGCCGCACCGTCGTCACCGGTGTGTCACCGGCGTGGAAGTCGGCGGGGCCTTCCTCGAAGACGTAGTCGTCGACGACAGGGCCGAGGGGCAGCCGGCGGCGCTGGTCGGCGACGCGTTCGCGGTGGCGCATCAGCTCGATCTCGGCCTGCCTCAGCTCTTCACGGGCGTGGACGTACTCGGCCGGTTCCTCGCTGAGGTTGGTGATCCGCATGGGCGTCTCCTGTGCTCTCGCCGCAATTGTCCGCTCGGGCCGGGGGAATCGCCACGTGGCGCGAGAAAGGCGGAATGCCCGGGCTGTGCCGGCGTCTTCACCATCGCGGACGAGTACACCTCCGCCAACCGTCCGGCCCTGCGCTGAGCCACGAGCGCGGCATGGCCGATCTCCCTTTCAAGGGAACTCCGGCGGGGATATTCTGGACACTAGGGGCATCCGTCGTTGGCCGCCGCACCGCATCGGCCGACCAGGAGAAGCCGCCCCGGTGCATTCGCACAGAACAGAAGCTCAGGCGATCGTCATGATCATCCTAGGTCTCATCCTCCTCATCGTCGGATTCCTGCTGGGCCTCCATATCCTGTGGACGATCGGCATCATTCTCGTCGTCATAGGCATCGTCCTGTGGGTCCTGGGAGCCGTCGGTCACGCTGTCGGTGGCCGACGCCACTATTGGTAGGAGGCCGTCCTCACAGCAGCTCTCCCCGGCCGTGGCCCGTTTGTTTCAGTTCCGGCCCAGGGCCCGCTTCAGTTCGGCCTTGTTCATGGTGGACCGGCCTTCGACGTTCTTCTTTTTCGCCTCGTTGTAGAGCTGTTCCTTGGTCGGCCCCTCGGCGCCGGAGTGCGAGCGCTGGCCGCCGCGCTGGGAGGAGGACTTGTCCTGCCGCGAGCTGCGGCCGGCCGTCTTGGACTCTCCCGAGCGCGCCCGCTCCTTGTTGACGGTGCGGGCCGCGATCTCCTCGGCACGCTTCTTGCTCTCGCCCCGGTCGAGCGCGCTCTCCTTGATGTGCTCGTACTGCCGCTCGCGCTTGCCGCTGGAACCCCTGGGCATGATGACTCTCCTCATCGCCGGTGACCGTTCATGGCCACGGTGACACCGGAGGTACCGAGGCGCAGGGTGGGAGCCGCCGATCGGGACGTCCGCCGCCCGCTCTCCGTGTCGGGAGCGTCCGGAAGGGAACCCGTCCCGTACGTCCGTCCATCATCGATCCGCCGAGGGGTGGTTCTTCCATGGACCATGTGGACCATTCGCGCGCGCCCGTCCTGGAGGCGCTCGCCGCCTACCACGATCAGGGCCAGACCCCGTTCACTCCTCCGGGCCACAAGCAGGCCAGAGGTGCCGACCCGCGTGTTCTGGCCGTGCTGGGCGAGGCGGTGTTCGCGGCGGACGTCCTGGCCGTCGGCGGCCTCGACGACCGGAGGAGCTCGCACGGCGTGCTGGCGCGGGCCGAGGCGTTGATGGCGCATGCCGTCGGCGCCGACCACACCTTCTTCACCACCTGCGGGAGTTCCCTGTCGGTCAAGGCCGCCATGCTCGCGGTCGCCGGCCCCTACGAAGAGCTGCTGATCGGCCGCGACGCCCACAAGTCGGTGGTCGCCGGGCTGATCCTCTCGGGCATCAGCCCCGTATGGGTGGATCCGCGCTGGGACAGCGAGCTGCACCTGGCGCATCCGCCGTCCGCCCGTGCCTTCGAGGACGCCTTCGACCGTCATCCCGGCGCCAAAGGAGCCCTGATCACCAGCCCCACGCCGTACGGCACGTGTGCCGACCTGGGGACCTTGGCGGAGGTCTGCCACCGGCGGGGCAAGCCGCTGATCGTGGACGAGGCGTGGGGAGCGCACCTGCCGTTCCATCCCGGGCTGCCGACGTGGGCCATGGACGCGGGAGCCGACGTCTGTGTCACCTCCGTGCACAAGATGGGCTCCGGCCTGGAGCAGAGCTCCGTCTTCCATCTCCAGGGCGACCGGGTCGACCCGAAGCGGCTCACCGCCTGCGCGGACCTGCTGGGCACCACGAGTCCCTCCGTGCTCGTCTACGCGGCCCTCGACGGATGGCGCCGCCAGATGGTCCTGGACGGCCGGAAGCTGTTCGACCGCGCCCTCGCCCTCGCGGAGGACGTCCGGTGCCGCGTCGAGGCGATGGAGGGGCTGCGCGTCCACGGGCGTGAGGACTTCTGCGATCCCGGCCACGCCGCGGATCTGGACCCCCTCCAGCTCATCATCGACCTTTCCGCGCTGGGCACCACCGGATACCGCGCCGCCGATCGGCTGCGCGAACGGCACCGGGTGAACCTCCACGTGTGCGACCACCGCCGGATCAGCGCCCAGCTGACCCACGCCGACGACGAGCGGACGGCGAAGACCCTCCTCGGTGCCCTCCTCGATCTGGTGAGGAACGCCGAGGAGCTGCGTCCCGCCCGGCCCGTGGAGGTGCCGGATCCACCGGAGTTGCGGTTGGAGCAGGCGATGCTTCCCCGCGACGCGTTCTTCGGTGACGTCGAGCGGGTGCCGTGGGACGAGGCGGCCGGCCGGATCGCCGCCGAGATGCTCACGCCGTACCCGCCCGGCATCCCCGCCGCGCTGCCGGGCGAGCGGCTCGACCGGGAGGTCCTGCGCTATCTACGCAGTGGAGTGGAGGCGGGCATGGTCGTTCCCGACGCCGCCGACACGGACGTCCGGAGCGTGAAGGTGGTCGTCCGCCAGGTGGTCATCCGCTAGGTGGTCGCCCCCGGGCGCGAGCAGTGCGCTGAGGCCGCGTCACCGTCCCGCTTCAGCGGGGCGACCGAGCTGCCGGACCGTCCAGCCGGCCGCGCGCCAGATGCCGGCGTCGATCAGGTTGCGCAGGTCGACCAGGACCGGCCTGGCGACGACGGTGGCGAGACGGCCGGGGTCGGCGTGGCGGAAGTGCGGCCATTCGGTGGCCAGTACGACCAGCTCCGCGCCGGTGACGGAGGCCTCCAGGTCCTGTTCGTAGGAGAGGTGGGGGTGATGCGCCAGCGCGGTGGGCACCGCCAGGGGATCGTGGACGGTGACCGTCGCGCCCCGCCGGTGGATGAGCGTGGCGATGGCGAGGGCGGGGGATTCGCGGATGTCCTCGGTGCCGGCCTTGAAGGCGGCGCCCCACACCGTGGCCTTCGTACCGGTGACCGGGCGTCCCAGGGTTTCCTCGATGAGGCGGAGGGCGGCGGCGGGACGTGAGTCGTTGACCCGTTCGGCCGCGTTCAACAGGGCCGCCGCTTCGGGGGCGCCGAGGGCCTCGGCGGTGGCGGCGAAGGCGTGGACGTCCTTGGGCAGGCAGCCGCCGCCGTAGCCGGGACCGGCGGTCATGCCGCCGCGGCCGATGCGCGGGTCGAGTCCGACGGCTTCGGCGAGCTGCTGGACGTCGGCGCCGGCCGCGGCGCACATGTCGGCCACACCGTTGATGAAGGAGATCTTCAGGCCGAGGTAGGCGTTGGCTGCGCTCTTGATCAGTTCGGCCGTGGCGGGGTCGGTGACGTGCAGGGGGACCCCGCGGCTCAGCAGGGGTGCGTAGAGCTCGCGGACGACGTCCTCGGCGTGCGGCGAGGGAACGCCGACGACGATGCGGGCAGGCCTGAGGGTGTCCTCGATGGCGTGCCCCTCGCGCAGGAACTCGGGGTTCCAGACGACCTCGACGCCCTCCCCCGCCGGGGCGAGGCGGGCCAGCAGCCCGGCCAGTTCCGTGGTGGTGCCGACCGTCACGGTGGACTTCCCGACGACGACGCAGGGCCTGGTCAGGTGCGGGGCCAGGGCACGGGCGGCGCCGAGGACCTGCGTGGTGTCGTAACCGCGTCCGTCGGTGTCGAGAGGCGTGCCGACGGCGAGGAAGTGGACGTCCGCGAAGGCGGCCGCCTCGGCGATGTCGGTGGTGAAGCGCAGGCGCCCGGTCCCGGTGTGCTCGGCCACCAGCTCGGTCAACCCGTCCTCGTGGATGGGGCACTGACCACCGTTCAGGCGATCGGTCTTCGACCGGTCGAGGTCGACACCGATGACGTCGTGGCCGATCTCGGCCATCGCCGCGGCGTGCGGGATCCCCAGGTGACCGCAGCCGATGACGGATACGCGCATGATGTCCCGTTCCCTTCTCGTCGCTCGGTGTCGTTCCCTCCTCGTCGCTCCGGCCGGTCGGCGGCGCCCCGGACAGGCGCCGGCTCCGCGACGGCGCTGGACGGCCGCTTCCAGGCTCACCCGCCTTCCCCGGACCGGCAATCGCTGCCGTGCGCCGAGCCGGGCCGGCACCCGGTCCGGTCCGCTCGAGTGGAGCAGTCGGGCGCGCTGTGCGACCCTTCGATGAGTCGTTCGCGCTACGCAGACCGGGCATCATCATCGGGCCCGTGAGCAGCCTCGAGCAGCATCGGAAGCCGAGCCGCCAGGTCCGCGGGCCCCATCTCCGCGAGGACGAGGAAGCGGTCGGCGACGATCGCGCGCTGCCGTCGGTCCCCGCTCAGGGGTCACCGCCCCGCCCCGGGCCTTCGGCCGCGCTCGCGGAGGAGGGCCGTCATGGACGGATCCTGGAATCGCGCAGTGGTCACGGGAGGAGCCGGCTTCATCGGATCCCACGTCTGTGAACGACTGCTGGCCGATGGAGCGGAGGTGTTCTGCGTCGACAATCTGTCGACCGGGTCCGCGGCCAATGTCGCCCACCTGTCGGAGGATCGGCGCTTCCGCTTCGTCGAGGCGGACGTCCGGCGACCCGGCAGCCTGGACCGGGTCCCCGGGCCGGTCGACCTGGTGCTCGACCTGGCCTGCCCGGCGTCTCCCCGCGACTACCTCCGACTGCCCATCGAGACCCTGGAAGCGGGCAGCGACGGCACGCGCACCGCTCTGGAGCGGGCCCTGCGCGACGGCGCCCGCTTTCTGCTCGCCTCCACGTCGGAGGTGTACGGCGACCCCCTGGAGCATCCTCAGCGCGAGCGCTACTGGGGCAACGTCAATCCGATCGGCCCGCGGAGCGTCTACGACGAGTCCAAGCGCTATGCCGAGGCGCTGGTCAGTGCCTACCGGCGGGCGCACGAGGCGAACACAACCATCGTCCGCATCTTCAACACCTACGGCCCCAGGATGCGCACCGACGACGGGCGGGCCGTGCCGACGTTCATCCAGCAGGCCCTCGCCGGGGAGCGGGTGACGGTCGCCGGTGACGGCAGCCAGACCCGTTGCCTGACCTACGTCGACGACACGGTCGACGGCATCCTCGCCCTCGCCGCCAGCGGTTACCCGGGCCCGGTCAACATCGGCGGGTCCGACGAGACGTCGGTCCTCGAACTGGCCGAGCGCATCATCGGCCTGACCGGTTCGGCGTCCGTCGTCCATTTCGTCGACCGTCCGGTGGACGACCCCGCCAAACGCCGTCCCGACACCACGACGGCACACCGGCTGCTGGGCTGGAGCCCGCGCGTGGGCTGTGAGGAGGGGCTCAAGCGGACCGTCGAGTGGTTCGCCCGGTCCGCCGCGCCCTAGCGCCGGTCCGTCGCGCCCCCGCCACGCCCTGAGCCGAGCAGTCGCCCCTCGCCGGAGACGGAGCACGTCATGCGCATCCTCGGAATCAACGCACTCTTCCACGACCCCGCGGCCGCCGTGGTCGTCGACGGGCGGATCGTCGCGGCCGCCGAGGAGGAGCGGTTCTCCCGGCGCAAGCACGGCAAGCGTCCGGTGCCGTTCGCGGCCTGGGAGCAGCCGGTCCTGTCGGCGGCGTGGTGCCTGGAGCGCGCCGGGCTGCGCCCGGCCGATCTCGACGCGGTCACCTGCTCCTACGACCCCGCGCTGGGCCGCCCCGCGGCGGCCATGGGGCTGGACGATCCGTGGGACGGGCTGCGGCAGACGTACGCCGAGGAGGCGCCCCGCTTCCTGGCGGACGCGCTGCCGGGCCTGGACCCGGAGCGGGTCCGCTTCGTCCCCCACCACGTGGCGCACGCCGCGTCCGCCGCTCTCGCCGGGCCGTACCGCGACAGCGCCGTGCTGGTGCTGGACGGGCGCGGGGAGTGCGCCTCGCATCTGGCGGGGGTCTACCGGGGCGGGCATCTGGAGGTGCTGGCCGCACAGGACCTGCCGTCCTCCCTGGGGCTGGTCTACGAGGAGCTGACGGAGCACCTGGGCTTCCTGCGCAGCAGCGACGAGTACAAGGTGATGGCGCTGGCGGCCTACGGCAAGCCGCGGTTCCTGACGGAGGTGCGGGCCCACGTCTACGCGACGGGGGACGGCGGCTTCCGGGCGCACTCGGTGCCGTGGGCGGCGCTCACCGAGCCGCGCGCGCCGGGGCAGGAGTGGACGGAGGACCACGCCGACCTGGCGGCCAGCACCCAGGCGTGCCTGGAGGAGGTGCTCCTGGACCTGGCGCGCTGGCTGCACGGCCGGACGGACGCCGCGACGCTGGCCATGGCGGGCGGGGTGGCCCTGAACTGCGTGGCCAACACGCGCGTCGCCCAGGAGGGCCCCTTCCGCCGGGTGTGGGTGCAGCCCGCGGCCGGTGACGCGGGGACCGCGCTGGGCGGCGCGCTGCAGCTGGCGGCCTCGGACGGCCGGCTGCCCGACCCCATGGAAGGGGCGGACCTGGGCCGCGAGTGGTCGGACGACGAGCTCAGGAGCTGGCTGGAGCGTGCACGCCTGCCGTACGAGCGGCCCCCCGACATCGCCGAGGCGGTGGCCGAGGAGCTGAGCCGCGACGGGATCGTGGCCTGGTTCCAGGGGCGCGCCGAGTACGGGCCGCGGGCGCTGGGGCACCGCTCGCTGCTCGCCCACCCCGGGCGGGAGGGGAACCTGGAGCGGCTCAACCACGTCAAGGGGCGCGAGGAGTTCCGTCCCGTGGCCCCCATGGTCATGGCGGACCGGGCCGCGGAGATCTTCGAAGGGCCGCTCCCCAGCCCCTACATGCTCTTCGTCCACCGGGTGGCACCGGCCTGGCGGGACCGGATCCCGGCGGTCGTCCATGTCGACGGCACCGCGCGGATCCAGACGGTCGACCCCGCGCGGGAGCCGCTGGTGGCCCGGATGCTGGCCGCCTTCGAGCGACGCACGGGCCTTCCCGTGGTCGTCAACACCAGCCTCAACACGGCGGGCCGGCCGATGGTCGACGACCCCCGTGACGCGCTGGAGTGCTTCGGCTCGGCACCGGTGGACCTGCTGGCCCTCGGCCCGTACGCCGTGCGGCGCGCCCGGTTCCGCGCGACGGGGGAAGCCCGATGAACGCCCCCCTGGCCTACGCGGTCGTCATCCCGACGATCGGGCGCCCGTGCCTGGAGCACTGTCTGGCCGCGCTGGCCGGCTCGGTGGGCCCCGGCCCGTGCGAGGTGGTCGTCGTCGACGACCGGCCCGGCTCCCCTGACGGGCACCCGCCGCTGCCGCTCGAGGCGCTCGGCGCCCTGCGCGGTGTCGCCAGGCAGGTGCGCAGCGGGGGCAGGGGGCCGGCCGCCGCCCGCAACGCGGGCCGGCGGACGGTGTGCGCGCCATGGGTGGTGTTCCTCGACGACGACGTGCGGGTGACCGCCGCCTGGCGCACGGACCTGGCCCGCGATCTGGACCGCGCGGAGCCGTGGACGGGCGGGGTGCAAGGCGTGCTCGACGTGCCGTTGCCCACCGACCGGCGGCCCACCGACTTCGAACGCGCCACCGCCGGACTGGCCCGGGCCCGGTGGGCGACGGCCGACATGGCGTACCGCACGTCCGTGCTCGACGCCGTGGGCGGCTTCGACGAGCGCTTCCCCCGGGCCTTCCGGGAGGACGCCGACCTCGCCCTGCGCGTCATGGCCGTGGGATGGCGGCTGGAACGGGGCACGCGCGTCACCCGGCACCCGGTACGCCCCTGCGACGCCTGGGTCTCGCTGCGCCAGCAGGCCGGCAACGCCGACGACGCGCTGATGGTGCGCCTGCACGGCCGCGACTGGTGGCGGCGCGCGGAGGCCCCGCGAGGGCGGCTGCGCCGGCACGCGCTGATCACCGCGGCCGGAGCCGCGGCGGCCGCGCTGACCCTCGCCCGGCGCCCGGTCACCGGCGCGGCGGCCGCGCTCTGCTGGGCGGCGGGGACCGCCGAGTTCGCGTGGGCCCGCATCTCCCCCGGCCCCAGGACCCCGCGCGAGGTCACGGCCATGGTGGCCACGAGCCTGGCCATCCCCCCGCTCGCGGTCTGGCACCGGCTGCGCGGCACCGTCCGCCACCGCGGCCGGCGGCCGCTGCCCGGCCCGTTCCCTCCGGCGGTGCCGGCAGCCCCCGAACAGATCGCCGTAGGGAACGGTCCCCCGGCATGAGCGGCCATCACCTGCCCGCCGCCGTGCTGTTCGACCGGGACGGCACGCTGGTCGAGGACGTCCCCTACAACGGCGATCCCGCCCGGGTCGTGCCACGGCCCGGTGCCCACCGGGCCCTGGCGCTGCTGCGCCGGCGGGGGCTGCGCACCGGGGTGGTCAGCAACCAGTCGGGCATCGGCCGCGGTCTGCTGACCGAACGTCAGGTGGCGGAGGTCAACGCCCGGGTGGAGCGGCTGCTCGGGCCGTTCGACGTATGGCGGATCTGCCCCCACCGCCCGGACGACGGCTGCCCCTGCCGCAAGCCGGCACCGGGGCTGGTGCTGTCGGCCGCCCGGGCGCTGGGCGTGGCGCCGGCGCGGTGCGTGGTGATCGGTGACATCGGCAGCGACATGGAGGCCGCGGCGGCCGCGGGGGCCGTGGGCGTTCTCGTGCCGACCCCGCTCACCCGGCCCGAGGAGGTCGCCCGCGCGCTCCACCCGGCACCCGATCTGCCCACCGCGGCGCGCATGGTCCTGGGCGCCCGTGGGCCGTCGGCGACGGAGGGTGGTGTCCGGCGGTGAAGGCCTTGGTCGCGCGACTGGACAGCTTCGGCGACGTGCTGCTCGCCGGGCCCGCGGTGCGCGCCGTCGCCGCCCGCGCGGACCGCACCACGCTGCTGTGCGGCCCGCTCGGCGCCCCCGCGGCCCGCATGCTGCCGGGGGTCGACGAGGTGATCGAGTGGAACGCGCCCTGGGTGGGCTTCGAGCCTCCGCCGGTCGAGGCGGCCGATGTGGCGCGGCTCGTCGAGCGCGTCCGGCGGGACCCGCCCGACGTGGCGATCGTGCTGACGTCCTACCACCAGAGCCCGCTGCCGCTGGCGCTGCTGCTGCGCATGGCCGGGGTGCGCCGGCTGGCGGCGGACTGCGCGGACTATCCGGGCGCGCTGCTGGACCTGCGGCATCGCCGGCTGCCCCACCGGCACGAGGTGGAGGCCGCGCTCGACCTCGCCGAGGCCGCGGGGTTCCCGCTGCCGGAGGGCGACGACGGCCGGCCGGCGATCCGCAGGCAGCCGCCCGGGCGGTGTCCCGCCGGTGAGGACGGCTATGTCGTGGTGCACCCCGGCGCGACGGTACCGGCCCGTCGCTGGGGGCGCGAGCGGCTCGCGGCGACCGTACGGATGCTGGTGCGGGCGGGGTACCGCGCCGTGGTCACCGGCGGCCCCGGCGAACGGGAGCTGACGGCCTGCGTCGCCCACGGGGCCGCGCTCGACCTCGGCGGCCGGACCACGCCCGCCGAACTCGCCGAGGTGCTCGCCCGGGCGGCCGTGGTGATCGCCGGCAACACCGGCCCCGCCCACCTGGCGGCCGCGGTGGGCACCCCCGTGGTGTCCCTCTTCGCCCCGGTGGTGCCGGCCGAGCGGTGGGCCCCGTACGGGGTGCCGCACGTCCTGCTCGGGGACCAGGAGGCCCCCTGCGCCGGCAGCCGGGCCCGCGTCTGCCCCGTCGCCGGGCACCCGTGCCTGAACGTGGTGTCCCCCGAGGACGCGCTGGCCGCCGTGGAGAAGCTCACCGGGCGCGTGCCCGGCCTCGAACCCCGCTCCCGGCGGGCGGGACCGACCGACCGGACGGAGTGGTCGCCGTGAGGATCCTGCTGTGGCACGTGCACGGCTCCTGGACGACGGCGTTCGTCCAGGGCCCGCACACCTACCTGGTGCCCGTCACCCCGGACCGGGGACCCGACGGGCTGGGACGCGCCGCCACCTTCGACTGGCCCGGCTCCGTCGTCGAAGTGCCCGCCGACCGGTTGCGCCATACCGACATCGATCTGCTGATCCTCCAGCGGCCGCGCGAGTTCGAGCTCGCCCGGCACTGGCTCGGCCGGCGCCCCGGACGCGACGTGCCCTCCGTCTACCTGGAGCACAACGCCCCCGGCGGGCCCGTGCCGGACACCCGCCACCACGCCGCCGACCGCCGCGACCTGACGATCGCGCACGTCACCCACTTCAACCGGCTGATGTGGGACTGCGGCACCACCCCCACCACCGTCATCGAGCACGGCATCGTCGACCCGGGCCCCTTGTGGACGGGCGAACTGGAACGGGCCGCCGTCGTGGTCAACGAGCCCTTGCGGCGCGGCCGTACGACCGGCACCGACCTGCTCGGCCACTTCGCCGGGGCGGCCCCGCTGGACGTCTTCGGCATGCGCACCGAGCACGTCGCCGAGCGGCTCGGTCTTCCGCCCGGGCGGTGCCGGAGCAAGGACCTGCCGCAGGCCGCGCTGCACCGCGAGCTGGCCCGCCGCCGCGTCTACCTCCACCCGGTGCGCTGGACGTCCCTGGGCCTCTCGCTCCTGGAGGCCATGCACCTGGGCATGCCGGTGGTGGCCCTGGCCACCACCGAGGCCGGGGAAGCCGTCCCGGCGGGCGCCGGGGTGGTCTCCAACCGGCTGGACGTCCTGCGCGACGCCCTCCGCGGCTTCGTCGCGGACCCCGGCGCGGCCCGGGAGACCGGCCGGGCGGCACGCGCGGCGGCCCTCGCCCGCTACGGCCTGCCCCGCTTCCTGGACGACTGGAACCGGCTGCTCAAGGAGGTGGCCCGATGAAGATCGCCATGGTGTCCGAGCACGCGAGTCCGCTCGCCGCCCTGGGCGGACCGGACGCGGGAGGCCAGAACGTCTACGTCGCCCGGCTGGCGGAACGGCTGGCCGAGCGGGGGCACGACGTGACGGTCCACACCCGCAGGGACGACGACGCCCTGCCCGACCGCGTCCCCCTGCCCTCGGGCGTCGTGGTCGACCATGTACGCGCCGGCCCCGCCCGGGTGCTCCCCAAGGACGCGCTGTACGAGCACATGCCCCGCTTCGGCGCCCGCCTGGCCGAGGTGTGGGAGGAGGAACCGCCGGAGGTGGTCCACGCCCACTTCTGGATGTCCGGGCTGGCCGCCCTGCTGGCCACCACCCACCTCACGGTGCCCGTCGTGCAGACCTACCACGCGCTGGGCACCGTCAAGCGGCGCCACCAGGGGGCCGCCGACACCAGCCCGGCCGGCCGCCTGGACGCCGAACGCCGCATCGGCACGTCGTGCGCCAGGATCCTGGCCACCTGCTCGGACGAGGTACGGGAGCTGCGGGCCATGGGCATCCCCGCGCACCGCTGCTCCGTCGTGCCGTGCGGCGTGGACACCGACCACTTCACCACCCGCGGCGCCGTCGCCCCCCACCCGGGCCGGCGGACCCGGCACCGGCTGCTGGCGATCGGCCGGCTCGTCGCCCGCAAGGGCGTCGACCTGGCGCTGCGCGCGCTGGCGGACATACCCGGCACGGAGCTCCTGGTGGCGGGCGGACCACCCGGTGAGGACGTCCTCGAGGACCCGGAAGCCGCGCGGTTGACGGCCCTCGCCCGGCGCCTGGGCGTCGCCGACCGGCTCGTGCTGCTCGGCTGCGTACCGCACGAGGACATGCCCGCGCTGATCCGCAGCGCCGACGTCGTGCTGTGCACCCCCGTCTACGAACCGTTCGGCATCGTGCCGCTGGAGGCCATGGCCTGCGGCGTCCCGGTGATCGCCACGAACGTCGGCGGCCACCGGGACACGGTCGCGCACGGCCGGACGGGACTGCTGGTCGAACCGGGCAGCGCCGAGGACCTCGCCCGGGCGGTACGCGGCCTCCTCGGTTCCCCGGGGCGGCTCGCGTCCTTCGGCGAGGCCGGGCGGACGCGCATGCTCGGCCACTTCACCTGGGACCGCGTGGCGGAGGGCGTCGAGGGCGTCTACGACCGCGTCGCCGCCCCCGCGTCCCTGCCCACCGGAGGTGCCCGATGACCGCCCCCCACACCACCCGGCCGGCCGCCGCCCACGGCGACCACTGCGGGCGTCTCCTCACCGCGCTGGAACGCTTCCGCACCGAGCACGCGGCCACCGCCGAGCGGTGGGGGGCACGGCTGGCCACGACACTGACCGCGGGCGGCAGGCTGCTCGCGGCGGGCAACGGCGGCAGCGCGGCGCAGGCCCAGCACCTGACGGCCGAGCTCGTCGGCCGCTACCGCACGGACCGGGCGCCCTTCTCCGCCATAGCCCTGCACACGGACACCTCCAGCTGCACCGCCATCGTCAACGACTACGGAGCCGACGAGCTGTTCGCCCGCCAGGTACGGGCGCACGCGCGCCCCGGCGACGTGCTGATCCTGATGTCCACCAGCGGCGCCAGCCCCAACCTGCTGTCCGCCGCCGCGGCCGGACACGCCTCGGCCGCCCACGTGTGGGCGCTGACCGGGCCCGGCCCCAACCCCCTGGCCGGGGCCAGCGACGAGACGCTGTGCGTGGAAGCCGGCACCACCGCGACCGTCCAGGAACTGCACCTGGTGGCGGTGCACCTGATGTGCGGCGCCTTCGACACCGAACTGGGCGTGTGACCGAACCCGGTGGGAAAGGAGCTGTCGCCCATGGACAGCACAGGCGGTACGACTCCGTTGGTGGTCGTCGGGGACGCCCTCCTCGACCATGACCTCGTGGGCACCGCCGGGCGTCTCGCGCCGGACGCCCCCGTGCCGGTCCTCGACGACTGCGCCGAACACGTCCGGCCGGGCGGAGCGGCCCTGGCCGCGTACCTCGCCGCCCGCGCCGGACGTGCCGTCACCCTCGTCACCGCGCTCGGCACCGACCCGGCGAGCCGGCGCGTGCGCGCGCTCCTGGAGCCCGTCGTCACCCTGGTGGCACTGCCCCTCGACGGCGACCTGCCCGAGAAGACCCGGGTCATGGCCGGCGGGCGGCCCGTCGTGCGGATCGACCGCGGCACCGGCCGGGCCGCCGGGGTCACCGACGCGGCACGCCGGGCGGTGTCGCGGGCGGGCGCACTGCTCGTCGCCGACTACGCCCGCGGCACGGCCGACGCCTTGCGCGAGGACCTCGCCTCCCGCGCCCGGCGCGCCACCCTGGTGTGGGACCCCCACCCCCGCGGCGGACCACCCGTCCCCGGGGCACGGCTGGTGACCCCCACCGGTGCGGAGGCCCGCCGGTTCCTGGGCCACGAGGCCGGGGCCGGGACGGACCTGGGCACGACGGCCCGCATGGCGCGGGAACTCGTCGTGCGCTGGCGGGCCGCCGGAGTGGCGGTCACGCTGGGCGCGGGAGGCGCGCTGCTCTCCAACGGCGACAGCCCCCTGCTCGTACCGACGGCCGCCCGCTACGAGGGCGACGCCTGCGGAGCCGGGGACTGCTTCGCGGCGACGGCCGCCGGACTGCTCGGCGACGGCGCGCTGCCGGCGGAAGCCGTGCAGGGCGCGGTGGCGGCCGCCACCCGGTACGTCGCCGAGGGCGGCGCCCGCGCCGCCGTCCGGGACGCCGCCCCGCACGAGCCCGTCGAGGAGGGCGACGAGCCCGGCGACGGCGAACCCGACGACGGCATCCGGCTGGCCCGCCGGGTCCGCGCCGCCGGGGGCACGGTCGTGGCGGCGGGAGGCTGCTTCGACCTGTTGCACGCCGGCCATGTCAGCCTGCTCCAGCAGGCCCGGAGCATCGGCGACTGCCTGATCGTCTGCCTCAACTCGGACGACTCCGTACGACGCCGCAAGGGCCCCACGCGGCCCATCAACCCCCTGCCGGACCGCATCCGGGTCCTGCGCGCCCTGCAATGCGTGGACGCGGTCGTGGCCTTCGACGAGGACACCCCCGAACAACTCGTCGCCCGGCTCCGGCCGCACGTCTGGGTCAAGGGCGGCGACTACTCGGTGGAACAGATGCCGGAAGCCGCCCAACTGGCCTCATGGGGCGGGCAGGCCGTCCTGCTGCCCTACGTCGACGGACGCTCCAGCACCCTGCTCGCCACACGCGCCGCCGCGCGCGGGCCGTCGTGAACCACCGGATCCTGGTCCTGCGAGCGCTGGGCCTCGGCGACCTGCTCGCCGGTGTACCGGCACTGCGGGCGCTGCGCCGCGCCCATCCGGGGCACGAGCTGGTCCTCGCCGCCCCACCGGAACTGGGCGAGGCCGCGGCGGCCACCGGTGCCGTCGACACCCTCCTGCCGGCAGCCGCCCCCGGCCGCGCCGTGCCGGCCTCGCTGCCCTGGCACGGCCCACCGCCCGACATCGCCGTGGACCTCCACGGCAACGGCCCGCCCAGCCACCGGCTGCTCCAGCGACTGGGCCCCGGCAGGCTGCTGGCCTTCGCCCACCCCGGGACGCCCGAGGTGGACGGTCCCCTCTGGTTCCCCCACGAGCACGAACGCGAGCGCTGGTGCCGGTTGCTGCGCGCCTACGGCATCGCCGCGGACGCGTACGACCTGGCCCTGCCGCGGCCGGCCGCCGCCTCGCCCGCCCCCGGTACGGTCCTGGTGCACCCCGGCGCCGCCTCCGCCGCCCGGCGCTGGCCGGCCGAGCGCTACGCCGCGGTCGCGCGCGGGCTGCTGCGCCGGGGCCACCGGGTCACGGTCACCGGCGGCCCCGGCGAGGAGCGGCTGGTGGCTGCCGTCGCGGTGCCGGGGACCGAGCCGTTCCCGGGCGGTCTGTCCTTCGGAGCCCTGTCGGCGCTGGTCGCCGAAGCGTCCACTGTGATCAGCGGGGACACCGGAATCGCCCACCTCGCGGTCGCCCACGGCACGCCCAGCGTCACCCTCTTCGGCCCCGTGCCGCCGGCCCTGTGGGGTCCGCCCCCCTCGCCGGAACACGCGGCACTGTGGCACCCGGGCCCTCCGGGCGATCCGCACGGAACCGTGCCGGACCCGCTGCTGCTGCGCATCGGAGCCGAGGAGGTGCTCGCCGCCGTACGGGAGGTCACCGCCGCGGCGTCGGGGCGGGTGTCGAAGACGGGCTGCCGCCCACCACTGTCGTGACCGGCGGCGCCGCCGCCACGGCCGGAGCCGCCGCGGGGCTCAGGCGGCCGTCTGGAAGGCGGGCTCGGCGATCCGGGGGACCTCGACGGCCCGGGCCGGGGCGCGGCGCCGGGCGAGGGCGCCGGCGCCGATGACGGCGACGATCACGACACCGCCGATCACCAGGGCACCGCGTTCACCGGTCCCCTGCACCAGCAGGCCCAGCATCGGCGGCCCGGCCAGGCTCCAGCCGGTGGAGACGCTGCGCCACACGCCCAGGACCCGGCCGCGCATGCGCGCCGGAGGGTCGGTCTGGAGCACGGTGGCCGTCGCGGTGTCCACCACGGACTCGGCGACGGCCATGGGCACGACCATCAGCAGCAGCACCCCGAGGACCGGGCTGAGCCCGGCCACGATCTGCAGCACGGCGCCGGCCGCCGCCAGCAGCGCGACGAGCCGGACCGTGGGCCGGCGCAGCCGCCCGGCCACCACGGCGCCGACGATGCCGCCGACGGCCAGCAGGGCCGAGACCAGGCCGTACGCGCCCGCGCCGCCGTGCAGCGGACCGGTGACGAGCGTGGCCAGGGTGAGCTGGTAGTTACGGCCCAGCACGGCGCTCACCGCGCCGATCACGGCCAGTGCGACCAGGGTCTTCCGGCTCAGGAAGAAGGCCAGGCCACCGCGGGTGTCCATGTCCCGCTCCCGGGGCGCGGCCGCGGCCGCCGCGGCGGCCGGGTGCAGCCGCAGGAAGGGGATGACGGCCGTCACGAAGAGGAACGACAGGCCGTTGACCGCGTAGGCACCGGCGGTGCCGATCGCGGCGATGCCCACGGCCGCCAGGGCGGTGCCCGCCAGCCGGCCGACGCTGTGCACGACCGACCCGAGCGCGATCGCCGAGGGCACGTCCTCCTCCGGGACCAGGTCGTTGCCCAGGAGCGACGTCGCGGGCCCGTCCACGGTGGCGATGAGACCGGTGACGGCCGACAGGGCCATCAGCAGGGGGACGGAGAGGGTGCCGAAGGCCACCATCGCGGCGGTGGTGAAGGCGACGGCCGCCAGCAGGGCCTGGCTCACGGCGGCGGTCACCTTCCGCGGCCAGCGGTCGACGACGGCGCCGCCGAGCAGCCCGAACAGCAGGCCGGGCGCGGCCTGCACCGACAGCGACAGGCCGGTCGCGGCGGCCGAACCGGTGAGCTGCAGGACGAGCAGGTTCTGCACGGTCAGCTGCATCCACGTGCCCAGGTTCGACACCAGGTTCGCGGCCGACCACCAGCGCATGCTGCGGCTGCGCAGGCAGCGCCAGGGCGAGCGGTTCGCGGTCGCCGGGCGGCGGGAGAGGAGGGCGCGTACGGGCCGCGCGGTGGCGGTTCCGGGCAGGGCGGTGCCGGCAGGCCGGCGGAAGGCGAGGCGCAAGGATCCGGTCCGGGGGTCGGGGGCGGCGGGCCGGCCACGATCGCGTCCCTGTCCGGACGGCGGGAGCCCCGCGGGCGGACCCTGGGGCGGTAGCCGGGAGAACGCCGGGCACGGCCCCGTACGGGCGGGGCGGGCTCCGGCGTCCCTGACATGGTCACAAGCGCTTCCCCGCCCGGGGAAGCGCATCGGCTTGTGGGGTCGCTCACCCCCGGCGTTGTGCGAGATGGAGCGTGGTGCGCACCGCGGCGTTGTTTGAACCGAGGGGTCCGGGTCACTCGTGGTGAATGCGACTCCTCGTCCCTCCCGGCGTGTACCGGCCGCAGGAGGACACCCGCCTGCTGGCCGCCGCGCTGCGCCGGGAGGCCCTGCCGCACGCGGCCCGTGTGCTGGACGTCGGGACGGGCAGCGGCGCCCTCGCCCTCGCCGCCGCCCGGCGGGGGGTCGCCGAAGTGACGGCGGTCGACATCTGCGCCCGGGCCGTGCTCACCGCCCGCCTCAACGGGCTCCTGGCCCACCACCGCATCCGTGCGGTGCGCGGCGATCTGCTGTCACCCGTCGCCGGCGAGCACTTCGACCTCGTCCTGGCCAATCCGCCCTACGTGCCCGCTCCCCCGGACCGGCGCCCGCCCCGGGGAGCCGCCCGGACCCGGGACGGCGGCCAGGACGGCCGCGTCGTCCTGGACCGGCTGTGCGCGGACGTCGGCAAGGTGCTGAGCCCGGCGGGTGTGCTGCTCCTGGTGCACTCCGCGCTCTGCGGGGTGCACCTCACCCTCACGCTGCTGGCCGCCGCCGGGCTGTCGCCCCGGGTCACGGAACGCCGCCACGTACCCCTGGGTCCGGTGACGCGCTCCCGAGCCGAGTGGCTGCGCCGGCGGGGCCTGCTCGCTCCCGGGCAGGAGACGGAGGAACTGGTGGTGATCCGTGCCCGACGCGACTGAACCACGGGTGACCCGGGTCCGGCAGGAACCCGGCGGGCCCGTGCTGATCGAGGGGCCCGTCGAGGTCGTCGCCGAGGACGGCACGGTCAGCCGCTCCGACCGGCCCGTGGTCGCCCTGTGCACCTGCCGGCGCAGCCAGATCTTCCCGTGGTGCGACACCAGTCACCGCCGCCGCCCGGCCTCGGAGCGCGGCGGGGAGGGCTGAGTTCAACGGGAGGGTCGGTCCAGGGGCGCGCGCAGCGAGGTCCGGCCCCCCTTCCACGCACCGAGCAGGTGGTCGGCGAGGCGGTCCTCGAGCCATACGGTGGCGCCGATCCCGAAGGCGACGTCCGGCGCCAGCGCGGGCTCCTTCGCCAGCAGGTCGCCGACGACCTCGTGGCGGACGAGCTGCTCGTGCACGGCGTCGGCCTCGACGTGCTCGGCGTAGAAGGCGATGGCGGCCGCCCCGGCGCCCAGCCGCCGCAGCGCCTCGACGAGCCGGCGGGAGCCGGGCGGGGAGGAGCACTCCAGGACGGCGAAATGCCCGACCAGGGCCCCCCTGCGGGCCCGGTGCAGACCCAGCAGCGACATCAGGTTGACGGTGGCCAGCGTGACGGCCGGGACGGCGTCGGTGTAGTGGCCGTAGGCGTCGTCGAGGTCCAGGTCCCGCATCAGGCCGGCGAAGAGCTCCGCGTGCACCCGCTCGGCGCGGCCGGCGCCGAATTCCTCGTATTCGACCGTGGTCAGGGCGGCCTTGGCCCGGCCCGTCAGCCGGGGGATCATCCACGCGTGGGGGTCGGCCTCCTTGAGCTGGTAGAGCGAGCGGTGCGCGGCGTATTCCCGCAGGTGCCACCACTCCCCCCGGTCCCGCAGGAAGCGCGTGACGTCCTTGCCGTCCGCCCGGTCGGCGACGAGCTCCCCCAGCGCCGCCTGGGCGTCGCCCGCCCGCGGGGCGTCCGCGCGCAGGGCCTCCAGGAAGCGCCGCTCCAGGACCTGGCGCAGGCCCAGCAGCCCCGGATCCCACTCCCAGGCCTCGTCGACGCCCCGCCAGCCCCGGTAGTGCAGCTCGTAGCAGAGGTGGAGGGCCAGCTGGGCGTCGTCCCCGTAGGCGTCCGCCCGCTCGGCGAGCTCGTGGCCGGGGAGCCGGCGGCGGCCCGGGGCGTGGGCGAGGGTCCCGGCGAGCGCCGCGGTGAGCTCGCCCCGGGGAGCCGGACACGGCGTGGCGCCGGCCGGCGCCCGCGGCGCCGTCGCTCCGTACCGGTCGGACATCGGGGAACCCCTAGCCCTCGGCGGTCCGCTGCGCCCGCGCGCGCAGGAAGTGCAGCAGGTCCGAGCAGGCCAGCCCGGTCAGTGTCGCCGTCGCGAGCCGTGTCGCGCGCGGCGCGAAGACCATACCGGCGGCGATGCCCGTGGAGATCCACATGCCGATGCAGAACGGGCAGGTCAGCAGCTCGCCCACGGCCTTGCGCGCGCCGCTGCCGCGAACGTCCTCGGCCAGCTCCGCGGGACCCTCGGTACCCCGGTACCGGGCGAAGGGCGCCCGCAGCGGGCTGGTCACCGGGTCCTTCGCCACGATCCGGGAGAGCCTGTGCGTCGCCCCGGCGCACAGCACCACGTCCCAGGGCGCCGGGTCCGGCAGCTCACGGCGGGCGAACCGGGCGGCGGCCGCCAGGGCGGCGATCCCGGCCACATAGACACCCATCGCCCCGGCGTACGCCTCCAGAGGATGGTCCTCACCACCGGTGTAGGCCTCGCCCTCCTCGTCCAGGGTCCGCTTCAGACGCTCGGGGGCGTCATCAGAGCTCGGCATGGGCGCGTCCTCCAACGGTCGAGGGGTAGGAAGCGGGGCGTACGCGGCGGTGTATCCAGTGCCGAGTTACCAGACACCGCTCCCCTAAACCGGGACCGCGGAAGGCGTAGAGTGACGAGGAGGAAGCGGAGTGACATCCCACGCGCCTGCGCACCAGTGATCCCCACGGCCCGGGCCACCGGCGCGTACGCCAGGGGCGGGGCTTCACCTATCTGGACCGGTACGGCGAACCGCTCCCGGCCGCCGAGGTCCAGCGCGTCCGCCAACCGGTGATCCCGCCCGCCTGGCGAGAGGTGTGGATCTGCCCCTGGCCCAACGGCCACCTGCAGGCCGTCGGCACGGACACCGCCGGGCGCCGCCAGTACCTGTACCACCCCGCGTCCCGCGCCCAGCAGGAGCAGGAGCAGGAGCAGGCCAAGCACGACCACGTTCTGCGGATGGCCGCAGGCCTCCCCGCCGTCCGCGAGCGGACGCGGCGGCACCTCCAGGAGCGGGGACTGACCCACGACCGCGTGCTCTCCTGCGCGGTCCGCCTGCTCGACCTGGGGTTCTTCAGGGTCGGCTCGGACTCGTACGTCCAGGAGCGCGGCACCTACGGACTCACCACCATGCTGAGCGAACACCTGACGTGCCACCGGGACGAAGTGACCTTCGCGTACCCGGCCAAGGGCGGGCAGCACCGTGTACAGGCCGTCGTCGACTCCGAGGTCTGCCGCACCCTGACCGCGCTGCGCCGCCACCGGGCGCGAGAGGACCGGCTCTTCGCCTATCGGCAGGGCCGGCGCTGGTACGACGTGGACAGCGAGGAACTCAACGACTGGCTCAAGGAGATCGCCGGGCTCGACATCACGGCCAAGGACTTCCGCACCTGGCACGCCACCGTACTGGCGGCCGTCGCGCTGGCCGTCTCCGAACCCATGGCCCGGGCCGCCGAGTCCGCACGGCACCGGGCCGAGGTGCGCGCGGTCAAGGAGGTCGCCCTCTACCTGGGCAACACCCCGGCCGTGTGCCGCACCTCCTACATCAACCCGAGGGTCGTCGAACTCTACGAAGGGGGCATCACGGTGGCCCCGTCCCTCCCCGGGCTCGGCCAGGACACCCGCTTCGGCATGCCGGCCACACAGGGCCCCATCGAACGAGCCGTGCTGCGCATGCTGTCGGCGTGACCTCGCGGTGAGCCATCAGAGGGTCAGGGCTTCGCCCAGCCGTGGCGCGAGGGCCCTGGCGGATCCGGCTGTCACCGGGCCTCGGAGCGCTCTCCCGCACGCCGGAGGATCTCCTCGCCGAGACGCCATCGATCCGAATCATGCCGAAGGCCGGACGTACGCTGGGCCTCCACCGCCCGGACGAGCCTCCTCAGCTGCGTCGCGTCCAGCTCATCGACCATCCGCGAAGCGAGCAGCATCGCGTGGAACTGCTCGAAGGCGCTGTGCGCGTGCTCGATGACGGCGAGCGCGGTGTCGAAGTCCCGCAGCTCACGGCTGGTCTGCATCATGGCCAGGGCGGTGACGCGCTCCTCGTCGCTGCCCTCCCGCAGCCAGCGGAGTACCTCGGCCCGCTCGAACCGCTGGGTGTCGGGGAGCCGACGGGCCCGGGCGACGACTTCTTCCATCGCCCGGGTGCGCTGCGGACCGGGGCGCATCGATCCGCGCACAGATCGGTAGTCGGCCGCCACGGGCCCGGCGGCATCGAGCAGAGCCTGCGCCTCCACGCGCAGCCGTCGTGCGCCGGCCGGGTCCCCGTACTCCTCGGACTCCGCCGCCAGCGCGAATCTGTCCGCCGCGGCCGCTCGTAATCTGAGCGTGGCTCCGCCCAATTCGAAGTTCTCTATCAGATTGCCGAGCAGAGCGAGCACGAGCAGCACACCACCGAAGGCCAGCAGCACCCCCGTCCCCGTCCCGTTCTGGCTCTTGAACACCGCGACCACCCCGGTCCCGAAGGACCCTGCCCCCAGCAACCCTGTGAGCACCCGCAACAGGGGCGTGAACTGCGACGGCGAATGACGTTCCATCGTTTCTCTCCTCGGTCTCGAACTCTGGGGAAACTATCTCGTCCCCACGACTCGGCAGGGCTCCGTGGCGGCCCCCGGCATTGCTCCGCTTGCCGCGTGCGCCGTGCGCCGGCGGCCCGGGGGTGCGAGCGTGGTCGGGAACGCGAGTGGATCGTCCAGCGATGCGCGAGGTGAGTGGTGTCGGTCGTGGACCGGATCGCGCAGCCCTGGGGTGAGCGCACACCCCATGGGCCCGGTGGGTACTGGCCCGCGCGCGTGGACTCCTGCCTCGCGCCGGGCATGGAGGAGTCCCGGGTGGAGCGGTGGGTGCGCTCGGCGTCGATCCTCCACTCCAACGGGGACGCGATGGACATCGCGGTGGCCGGCGGGCGCATCGTCGGGGTTCGCGGCAGAGCCGCCGACCGGGTCAACCGGGGCCGGCTGGGGCCCAAGGACCTCTACGGGTGGCAGGCCAACCACGCCCCGGACCGGCTCACCTCCCCGCTGGTGCGCGACGGGGACCGGCTGGTGGAGTGCGACTGGGACACCGCCATGGACCGCGTCGTCGCCCGTTCGCGGGGGCTGCTGGAATCGGACGGGCCCGGCGCGATCGGGTTCTACACCACCGGTCAGCTGTTCCTGGAGGAGTACTACACCCTCGCCGTGGCCGCGCGTGCCGGGATCGGCACCCACCACGTCGACGGCAACACCCGGCTGTGCACCGCCACCGCCGCGGAGGCGCTCAAGCAGTCGTTCGGCTGCGACGGTCAACCCGGCTCGTACGCGGACGTCGACCACGCGGATGTGATCGCCCTGTTCGGCCACAACGCCGCCGAGACGCAGCCGGTGCTGTGGATGCGCGTGCTGGACCGTCTCGCCGGTACCGACCCGCCGCGGCTGCTGGTCGTCGACCCCCGCCGCACCGTCCCCGCCGCCCACGCCGCGGTCCACCTGGCGCCGCGCCCGGGGACGAACCTGGCGCTGATGAACGCGTTCCTCCACGAGATCATCCGACGCGGCATGGTCGACGAGGACTACGTGCGCGCCCACACCGTGGGCTTCGACGAGCTCGCCGGCCAGGTCGCCGGGTGCGGCCCGTCCTGGGCGGAACGGATCTGCGACGTCCCCGCCGCACGCATCGAGGAGGCGGCCGATCTGCTCGGCTCGGCACGGCGGCTGCTGTCGACGGTGCTGCAGGGCTTCTACCAGTCCCACCAGGCGACGGCCGCCGCGGTGCAGGTCAACAACGTCCACCTGCTGCGCGGCATGCTCGGCCGGCCCGGTCGCGGAGTGCTCCAGATGAACGGGCAGCCCACCGCGCAGAACACCCGCGAATGCGGCGCCGACGGCGACCTCCCCGGCTTTCGCAACTGGGAGAACACGCGGCACGTCCAGCAGCTCGCCGACCTCTGGAACGTCGACGTCTCCAGGATCGCGCACTGGGGGCCGTCCACCCACGTCATGCAGATGCTGCGCTACGCCGAGCGGGGCAGCCTGAAGATGCTGTGGATCAGCGGCACCAACCCGGCCGTGTCCCTGCCCGAACTGCACCGCGTGCGCGCGGTCCTGGCCCAGGAACGGCTCTTCACCGTGGTGCAGGACCTGTTCCTGACGGAGACCGCGCGGCTCGCCGACGTCGTGCTGCCCGCTGCCACCTGGGGCGAGAAGACCGGCTGCTTCACCAACGCCGACCGCACCGTCCACCTGTCCGAGAAGGCCGTCGACCCGCCCGGCGCGGCCCGGCCCGACCTGGACATCTTCCTCGACTACGCCCGCCGCATGGACTTCCGTGACAGGGACGGCCGACCGCTGATCACGTGGACCGACGCGAAGGGCGCGTTCGAGGCGTGGAAGGCGTGCAGCGCCGGCCGCCCGTGCGACTACAGCGGTCTGTCCCACGCCCGGCTGCGCGAGGCGGACGGCGGCATCTGCTGGCCCTGCACCCCCGACCGTCCCGAGGGCACCGAACGCCTCTACGCCACCGGGCCCGCCTGGGCGCACCCGGAGGTGTGCGAGTCGTTCGGCAAGGACCTGGAGACCGGGGCCGCCGTCAGCGAGGTCGAGTACCGCTCGCTCAACCCCGACGGCAAGGCGCTGCTGCGCGCCGCCCACTACGCCCCGCCGCACGAGGAACCCTCCACCCGGTTCCCGCTGTGGCTGACCACCGGGCGCACCCTCTACCACTTCCACACCCGCACCAAGACCGCCCGCGCGCCCCAACTGAACGCCGCCGCCCCGGATGTGTGGGTCGAGATGTCCCCGGACGAAGCCGCACGACACGGCCTCGCCGAGGGCGACCTGAGCGAGGTCACCAGCCCCCGCGGCACGCTGCACGCGCGCGTACGGGTGACCGAGATGCGCGACGGTCTGCTGTTCGTACCCTTCCACTACGGCTACTGGGACGCGCCCGACAGCACGCCGACCGAACCGGGCATGCCCGGCCGGGCCGCGAACGAGACCACCGTCACCGACTGGGACCCCGTCTCCAAACAGCCCCTGTTCAAGACCGGAACCGCCGCCATCCGCCGCGTCGAACCCGCCGGCGGTGTCCCGGCACCGGCCCCGACCACCACCGCGTCCGCACCCGCGCCCGGACCGGGCGGCACGGCGCCGCCCGTGCCGCTCACCGTCGGCGGCCCGGACGCCCACACCACCAGCACCATGGAGGACTGATCCCCATGAACGGCGTCACCCTTGTCCTCCGCGCCCTGCACCAGGGCGAGGCCGCCCTCGCGGCGGACCTGCTCCATGCCGCGCAGCGGCACCGGGCCGACCACGAAGTGCACTACGGCGCGACCGACCTGGCCAACTGGTCGCGGGAGCACGTCCAGCGCATCGCCCACGCCGGCCTCCGCCACGGACTCGACGTGCCCGAGCGGACGGACGAGCACGGAGACGTCCCGCAGGGCGGCCGCCACGCGAAAGCCGCCGAGCCCCCGGCAGACCGCCTCGAGCCCACCGCCCTGCTCCTCCTGCACGACCTGCGCGATCTCCATCTGGCCGCCACCCGCAACTCCCTGCACTGGGAGATGCTCGCCCAGGCGGCCCAGGCCCTGCGCGCCCAGGACCTCCTCGACCTCGCCACCACGTGCCACCCGCAGACGTTGCGGCAGATGCGCTGGACCAACACCCTCGTCAAGGAGCTCAGCCCCCAGACGCTGACGAGCCTGTGACCCGAGAGGTCAAGGAATCCGCTGGTTGAAGCGGCGGGCCGCCTTGTCGTTGAGCCGAGTGAGCCGGTGGACGACGCGCGAGCGGACCGAGCGGGCGGCCTCGTCCCCGGCCACGTCGTGCCGGGGAGCCTCGCCGGCCGCCGGCAGCAGCCGGGCCCCCAGCGTCAGGCAGCGCGTCACCGTCGCCGGCGCGAGCCCGTGGAACCGCACCGCCGCCTTGGCCGCCGGAGTGAGCACCAGCTCGGGCCGTCGCTGTTCGGCGGCGCGCACGATGGCCCGCGCGGCCCGTTCGGCGTCCATCGACAGGACGGGCAGCCCCGCGGCGACGGCGAACCAGCTGTACTCCCGCCCCGGGTGGCCGCTGAACCGCGCCGCCGTGTGCGACCCCGTGCGCATCAGGCCGGGGAAGACCGTCGTGACGCTGACGCCCTCCGAGGCCAGTTCGGCGCGCAGCCCCTCGGACAGCCCGGCCACCGCGAACTTCGCGCCGACGTAGGGCAGCAGGTGCGGGGCGGGGACCCGGCCGCCGAGGGAGCTGACGGTCACGATCCGGCCGCCGCCCCTCTCCCGCATGCCGGGCAGCACCTCCAGGACGAGCCTCAGCGGAGCGAAGTACATCGTCTCCATTGCCTGCCGGAAGTCGCTCTCCTCCATGGCGCGCAACGGACCGACCTGGATGACGCCGGCGTTGTTGACGAGGATGTCGGGGCCGTCGCCGAAGGCGTCGCGGACCGCCGTGACGAGCCGTCGCGGGGTGTCCTCGTCCACGAGGTCGCAGGCCAGGGACCGGGCCTGAGTGCCTTCGTCGCGCAGCATGGCCTCGGCCCTGGAGAGCTCCTCCGCGTCGCGGGCGCACAGCATCACCCGGCAGCCGCGCCGCCCGAGCTCGCGGGCGATCAGCAGTCCCAGGCCCCGCGAGGAGCCCGTGATCAGCGCGGATCGGCCTGTCAGCCCGCCCGTTTCCGCCATGGGCTTCTCCTCACCGGGTCCTCGCCGGTTCTCACGGCTTCTCAGGGCTTTTCACGGCTTGTCACGGGGTCAGCAGCACCTTGACCATGCCGTCCTCCTTGGCCTGGAAGGACCGGTACGCCCGCGGACCCTCCTCCAGCGGCAGCGTGTGGGTGGCGAACCCCTCCACCCCCAGCGGATCGCCGTCGCCGTTCAGGAGCGAGAGGATCGCGTCCGACCAATGGCGGACGTTGGCCTGCCCCATCCGTAGCTGCACCTGTTTGTCGAACATGGTCATCAACGGCATCGGGTCGACCATCCCGCCGTAGACGCCCACGACGGAGATCGTCCCGCCTCGGCGGACCATCTCGACCGCCGAGTACAGGGCGGCCATCCGGTCGAGTCCCGCACGCTCCATCAGCTTCTCCGCCAGCGCGTCGGGCAGCAACCCGACGAACCGCTGGGCGGCCTGGGCCACCGGTGTGCCATGGGCCTCCATGCCGACCGCCTCGATCACGGCGTCCGGGCCCCTGCCCCCGGTCAGCTCGCGCACGGCCCCCGCGAGGTCCTTGCCGAGCTCACCGGCGTGCAGGGCCGTCACTCCCCTGGCACTCGCCCTCGCCAGCCGCTCGGGGACCAGATCCACGCCGATGACCCGTTCGGCTCCGCGGTGGAGGGCGATCCGCGCCGCCATGTCCCCGATCGGCCCCAGCCCGATGACGGCCACCGTGCCGCCCGGGGGAACGGCCGCGTACTCGACCGCCTGCCAGGCGGTGGGCAGCACGTCGGAGAGGTAGACGTAGCGCTGGTCCGGCGGGCCGTGCGGCACCTTGATCGGCAGCGTGTCCCCGAACGGCACCCGCAGCAGCTCCGCCTGCCCGCCGGGCACCTGCCCGTAGAGCTTGCTGTAGCCAAAGAGCGCGGCGCCCTTGCCGTACTCGTGCACCTGGGTGGTCTCGCACTGCGACTGCAACCCCTGCCCGCACATGAAACAGCCGCCGCAGGAGATGTTGAACGGGACGACGACCCGGTCACCCGCGCTCAGCGAGGTGACGTCCCGGCCCACCTCCTCGACGATGCCCATGGGCTCGTGCCCGAGGACGTCCCCCGGGTCGAGGTAGGGTCCGAGCAGCTCGTAGAGGTGCAGGTCCGAGCCGCAGATGCCGGTGGAGGTGATGCGTACGATCACATCCGTCGGCTCCTCCAGGCGTGGGTCGGGCACGGTCTCCACCCGTACGTCCCGCCTGCCGTGCCAGGTCAACGCGCGCATGGTCGCTCCTCACCCGTCTTCTCATCGGTCTTCTCGCCGCCGCGGTTCACAGAATCGGCTTCCCACCGGTCACCGCCACCCGCGCGCCCGAGACGTAGCTCCCCTCGTCGGAGGCCAGCAGGACGTAGACGGGCGCGACTTCGGCGGGCTGTCCGGCCCGGCCGAGCGGGGTGTCCTCACCGAAGTGCTCGACCTGCTCCGGCGGCATGGTGGAGGGGATCAGCGGGGTCCAGATGGGGCCCGGGGCCACACTGTTGACACGAATGCCGCGCTCCCCGACCAGCTGTGCCAGCGCGGCACAGAAATTGGCGATGCCCGCCTTGGTGACGGCGTAGGGCAGGAGCTTCGGACGCGGCATGTCGGAGTTGACCGAGGAGCTGCCGATGCCGCTGTCCCCGCCGGTGACGACGGCCGCCTTCCCCGCCAGCCGGCCCGAGCCCCGGTAGCTCTCCTCACCGTGGTCGGCACGGGGGCGCAGCTCCTTCTCCACCCCGGGCACTCGCTGCCGCTGGGCCGGCCGGCTCATCTCGTCTCCCTGGGTCGACGCGGACCTCACGGCCTCGGGTACCCAGGCTGACCGAGCCCTTGCACCGGGACGGGGAGGCGGGCTGCCGGTGCACGGCACTTCGTCCGTATGGCCGACCCGGCCGGGCGGCGCACTCCCCCGCTTGCGTCCGCGCGAGGCCGGGGGTGAGCTGGAGAGAGGAACGGAACACTGCTTCTCTCCCGATATCCCGAAGGGATGGCGATCATGGGCAGGGCGAAGGCCAAGGCCAAGCAGGTCAAGGGCCAGGTGAAGGAAACGACCGGCAAGCTCACGGGTGACACGCGCCAAGAGGTCAAGGGGCACGTGGAGAAGCTGGAAGGCAAGACGCAGGAGGAGATCGCCAAGGCCAGGAAGTCCGGTAAGTGACGGCCGCCCGTGTCGCACCCTCCCTGCGGGCCGTCCACCGGTGAACGAGGCGGGACGAGCGACCCGGCGAGCGCGAGAGCCTTGTGCCTGCCGGGCGTCCCGTCGTGGGTGAGTCTGGCCGCTCCCGGCCTGGACGTGGCGACGGACTTCTACGGCCCGCTGCTGGGCTGGCGCTTCGAGTCCGACCCGAGCCGTCACGGGGCGTATGTGCGCGCCTTCGCGGGGGAGACGGCCGTCGCCGGCATCAACGCCTCCGCGCACGAATGGGAGATCCCCGTCACCTGGACGACCTATTTCGGCACCGAGAGCGCCGACGCGGCGGCCGGTGGCATCCGGGAGCGCGGGGGCACGGTCGCCGTCGGGCCGCTGAACTGCGATGAAGGCCGTCTCGCGCTCGCGGCCGATCCGGCCGGCGCCGCGTTCGGGCTGTGGGAGTGCCGCGCCGAATCGGAACGGATCGTGCCGCCGGGTATCGGCGGCAATGCCGTGTGGGTGGAGTTGCGTACGCGGGACGCCTTCGAGGCCGCGCTCTTCTACGGAGGCGTCTTCGACTGGGACCGGCGACCCTCCCCGCCCTACTCCGTCCGCTGGGAGGAGGACCGCGTCGCCCTCGACATCGAGGGGCAGACGGTGGCGACCCTGTACGGAGGAGCCGTGGAGGGCACGGCGGATCCCCGTCTGAGGCCCCGCTGGCACGTGTTCTTCTCCGTCCTCGACGCCGATGCCGCGACGCTGATGGCGGAAGGGCTGGGCGGACATGTCATCGGCGAGCCCAGCATGACGCGCTTCGGCCGCACGGCCACCCTGCGCGATCCCGAGGGTGGCCTCTTCTGCGTCGTCAGCGGCCACGACTCCGGCGGCCCGTAAAGCTCCGCGGTAAGTGCTCCGCAGTGAGTGCTCCTCGGTAGGAGCTCCTCGGCAAGGGCTCCTCCATGCACCGACTCTCGTCATATGCCGATGATCGACCTATGATGTCGATCATGACTAGCCGACCTCTCCAGGAGCCCACGCTGCTGCTCCTGACAGCCCTGGCCGACGAGCCGCGCCACGGCTACGCGATCGTCCAGGAAGTGCTCGCCATCTCCGAGGGCCGGGTGCGGCTGCGCACCGGCACCCTGTACGCCGCTCTCGACCGGCTCGTACAGGAGGAACTGATCGAGGTTCACCGCGAGGAGATCGTCGACGGGCGGCTGCGGCGTACGTACGCCCTGACCGGCGGTGGGCGGGTACGGCTGGCCGCCGAGGCCGAACGGCTGCTCGCCACCGCGCGGGAGGCCGAACGCCGCCTGCGCGCCAAGCCCTCCCTCGGTTCCCTCGGCGGAACGGCCCCGAAGGGGGCCACCGCATGAGCCACACGCCCCGGGCCCTGGCCCTCTACCCGCGCGCGTACCGCCGCGCCCACGGCGACGAGATCGCCGCCCACTACGCCGAATCCACCGCCGGCGGCTCGTCCGTCGAGCGCTGGCGCGAGGAGGCCGACCTCGCCGGGCACGCCCTGCGCATGCGGCTGCGGCTCACCTCGGGGGACCCGCTGGGCCGGGCCGTGGCGGTGGCCGCGCCGTACGCGGCGACCGGAGCCGCCGCGTACGCCGCCGTGACGTTCGTACTGCTGATGCGGCGCGTCGTGTGGTTCGACGACGACTTCAGGGTCGGGCCGGGCGGCCTTTCCCTGGGGCTGCTCACGGCGGCCGATCTGATCCTGATCGGTGCGGGGGCCGCCGTGCTCGGTGGACGCTGGGGCGTCGCACGCGGACTGACCCTGCTCGGCACGGCCGCCCTCGCCGTCCAGCACGTCGTCGACGGCGCGTACTACCTCGACGGGCCGAGCCGGCTGCTGTCCCTCGTCCTGTCCCTGGCACTCGCGCTCGGCTGCCCGCCCGACACCCCGCCGGTGGGGCGCCGGATCCGCACGGCGGCGGGCGTCCTGGGGATCGTCACCCCGCTGATGCTGCTCACGTCGGTGTTCCAGGGCGTGCCGGCGCTGTTCGTCAGCATCGCCCCTTCGGTGGTGCCGGTCGTGATCCTGTCGATCACCCTCGCGGTCGCGGGCCCGCGCTCGGCCATGCCCGGCGCGTACGCGGCGGGCATCGGCCTCGCGGTACTGCCCTGGCTCACGTACTTCGTCCAGATCCTCCACTGGGAGCTGGACGTGGCCGCCGCCCTCGCGGCGATGACGGCGACGGGGGCCGCCGTGGCGTGGCTGCGCGTCCGCCTCGACAAGGGGCGAAATGGGCTGACACGGGGTTAGGCGGTGTTCTCTTCCAATAACCGGGTACTTGAATTCCGTTCGATCTCCGGGAGTCCCGGAAAGTCCAACTGCAGCTGTGACGCAGGCCACTCATCGGCCGTTGAATGATCCGTTCATCATGAGTCGCGCATGGATGCCCTCGCCTCGATCCGGCGAGTCGCCGGCTCAAGTAATCGTTACCGGGCCGCAATCC
Source organism: Streptomyces sp. NPDC044063 (assembly GCF_056434285.1). Lineage (NCBI taxonomy): Bacteria > Bacillati > Actinomycetota > Actinomycetes > Kitasatosporales > Streptomycetaceae > Streptomyces > Streptomyces sp. NPDC044063. The sequence goes on along the minus strand of NZ_JBWKFM010000001.1, from coordinate 84,189 downwards.
TTACACGCGATCACAGTCGGACAAACCAGCGTGAAGGGGCGTTGCCGGAGCGGAAGACTCCGACAACTACCGTTGAACAGAACGGCGGTTGACCCCTCCATGACCGCGGCCTAGGTTCGCAGCATCTTCCGGGGTTACCGGAGGTACTTCTCATAAGGAGGTTCCATATGAACGCCGAGCAGATCACCGAGGTCGAGGTCGAGACCGACGAGCTGGCCGAGGAGTTCGGTCTCACGGTCTCGGGCGTCGCCTACTACGCCCCGGCCGTCTGATCCTCGATCGGATGACCGCGCCCGGCTCATGACAGGCCGGGCCATCGATGGCCGCAAGGGGCAATTCCCCCTTGCGGCCATCGCGCTTCGTGCCTCATGTTTCACGCTTCGTACCGCACCTGAAGAAAACCGCACCTGAAGAATTGCGACAGAGGAGTTGCCGGTGGAGAAGTTTCTGCGCACCAAAGGGACCATTCCGCACATGGCCCCGATGGAGGAGCCGCCGCAGGACATCTTCGTCCCCGAGCCTGCATCACGCTCACGTGAACTTCTCGCCCCGTACTTCGACCTGGAGAGCCCCGGTGGACCCCTGCACGCCCAGTGCACCGCCGACGTCGGCCGCCGCCTGACCGAAGGCCTGCCCGTCCCCGTCCACCAGATCGCGTCCCTCGGGCTGCTGCGCGAAGCGCTGCGGGACGAGCACCCCGGACAGCCCAACCCCGAGGACCCCCGCGACCTTCCCCCGGCCACGAGGTCCGCCCGCTGGGAGCACCTGTGCACCCTGCTCGACGAGTGGGCCGGCCTCGCCGCCGCCGATCGCTCCCGCGTGGTGACCACCCTGGCCAAGCTGGGGTTCTGGAAGACCGTCGCCGGGCTCGTCCCCGTGGACGGACCCCCGCGAGGAGGCGGCGACAGCCTCGACGCCCTGCGGCTGACCTACTTCCGGCACAACGCCGACGCCCAGCTGGCCCCGGACGCCAGGAGCGCGGCCGCGGCGTTCACGCGCGCCCGCGACGTGATGGAGACCATCGCGCGCGGCGAGGACTTCGACCCGGCCGTACGGTTCGGGGCCGCCGCGCACATGATCGTACTGTGCGCGAAGGGCGAGAAGGAGAAGGCCCTCGCGGCCATGCGGTACTGGCGCGGCCGGGCCGACGACCTGTCGGCCCGGGCCGGGAAGGACATGGAGCCCCTGCACCGCTCCATCTACTGGCGGGGCGTCGCGTTCATCCCGTTCTTCGAAGGGAACCACGCCGAGGTCAAACGGCAGTTGGAACGCGCGGAAGAGCTCGCGATGGAGGCCGTGCGGACCGCCGACGCCGGCACCCGGCTGCTGGCGCTGGAGAACGTCCACCCGGTCCTGGAGACCTCGGGACGCTCGGCGAAGGCCCGCGGGGACGTCGAGGGCGCGGAGCGGTTCTACCGGCGCATGACGGAGTGGGACCCGCTCGACCCCAAGGCGCACGTGCGCCTGGCCGACTTCCTCATGGGCGAGAACCGCGTCGCCGAGGCGCGTGACACCTACCGCGCCGCCGCACGCCTGGGCGCGCCGTTCGCCTCCTACGCGCACTGCCAGGCCGCTCGCTGTTCCCTCCGGCTGGACGAGACCGAGCAGGCCTACGGGGCGCTGGTGGCGTCGGCGACGCTCGACCGGCGGGCCCTTTCGCCGCTGATCCTGCTCCGGGACGTCTGCACCACCGAGGCGCTGGCCCCGCTGAGGAAGTGGGCCGTGAACGAGCTGGCGACCCGTATGGAGGACGCCCGTTGAGCCGGAACCCGCTACTGGAGCCGCCCGGCGGATCCGGGATCCAGCCGTTCGCCGTGATCCGCCCCGAGCACTACCTGCCGGCGTTCGAACAGGCCATCGCCGAGCGCGAGAGCCGCGTCACCACCATCGCGGACAGCACGGAGCCGCCGGACTTCGCCAACACGATCGAAGCGCTCGAGCTCTCCGGCACCCGGGTGCAGTACATCCAGGACGCCTTCACCCATCAGGTGACCGCCGGGGGCCGCGCGGAGTCGGCGGGGCCGGCGGAGCTGGAGCAGGACGTCGCGGTCCTCCTCTCGCGCCATGAGGGACGGATCGTACGCAACCAGCGGCTGGTCTCCCGTATCGACGCCGTCCACGCCGCGTGCGAGCACCTCGCCGACCCCCAGGAACGCGCGCTCACCGCCTTCTGGTGGCGGCGCATGCGGCGGGTCGGCGCCCTGCTGCCCGCGGACGCCGCCCGCGAACTGGGCGCGGTCAACCGTGAACTCTCCCGTACGTGCGCCGCCTACCGGCAGGAGCTGATCCGGGCGGCACACGAGCACGCCCTCGCGGTGGAAGGCGCCGACGCCCTGCGCGGCCTGCCGGCCGATCAGACGGCGGCCGCGGCGGAGGAGGCGTCCCGGCGCGGGAAGCCCGCGCCCTGGCACGTCCTGCCGCTCACCTCCGCCACCAGCCAGCCGGCACTCGCACACCTCCACCACCGCGAGACCCGCAAGCTCCTCCTGGAACGCTCGCTCGGGCGAGGTGCGGCCAACGAGGAGCGGGCCGCGCGGATCGCACGGCTCCGAGCCCGTCAGGCCCGCATCCTGGGGCACCGGACCTTCGCGGAATGGGCGACGGAGGACCAGACGGCGGCCGGCCCGGCAGCGGTCGAGGCCATGTTCCGCCGCCTGGCCGAGCCGCTCCTACGAGCGGCCCGCGCGGAACGGCAGGCACTCGAAACGGCGGCAGGGCACCCCATCCAGGCATGGGACTGGGCCCACTACGCGGCGGCCGGCTCCCGCGCGGGCGACGGGCCGTCGGCGCGGGACCTCCGCGCGTACTTCGAGCTGGACGCCGTCATCACCCGCGGTCTGTTCGCCAGCGCGCGCGTCCTGTACGGGCTGACGTTCACCGAGCGGCACGACATCGTCGCCCATCACGCCGAGGCGCGCGTCTTCGAGGTCACCGACGAGGCCTCCACCCACGTCGGCCTCTACCTGATCGACGCCCACACGCGGCCCGGCAAACGGGGCGGCGCCTGGACCGGCATACTCCGCCCCCAGGCACACGCCACGGCGACCAGGCCGGTCGTGGTGAACACCTTCAACATCGCGCCGCCCGCCCCGGGGCGCCCCTGCCTCCTGGAGGCGTCCGAGGTCGTGACGCTGTTCCACGAGTTCGGCCACGCCCTGCACGCTTTGCTCTCCGACGTCCGCTACCCAGCCCACGCGGCGCCCGGCGTTCCGCGCGACTTCTCGGAGGCCCCCGCTCAGGTCCACGAGACCTGGGCCTTCCACGAGCAGCTCCTCACCCGGTACGCCCGGCACCACCGCACCGGACAGCCCCTCCCCCGGGAATGGGCCGAACGTCTGAGCGAGCGACAGGCCGCCGGCAGCGTGCACATGCTGGTGGAGATCCTCGGCGCGGCCGCGGTCGACTGGGCCTGGCACACGCTCGACGACGCACCCGAGGGACTCGACGGGGAGGGCTCCCTTCCGCGCGCGTCGAGCGTCGAGGCGCGCGGCGCCGCGCGCTGGGGCCTGGACACCCTGCCCGAGATCCCGCCCCGCTACCGTTCCGGCTACTTCGACCACGTCTTCCACGGCCCGTACGGCGCGGGCTTCTACGCCTACCTGTGGTCGGAGATCATCGCCGCGAACCTCGTCGAGGCGCTGGAGCACCACGGCGGCCTCACCCGGGCGTCCGGTGACCGCTTCCGCGCCCTGCTCGCCGCCGGCGGCTCCCGCGACGCGATGGTCATGTTCCGCGAACTCACCGGCTCCGAGCAGCCGCGCATCGAGCCCTTCCTTCGCCGGCGCGGACTGTAGACACTCGCCCCGGCACCCCACCTACGAAGAGGACGTCATCATGAGCACCGCTTTCCTCGGCGGCGAGCTGGCCCTGGCCTCGGACGACGATCCCGTCCTGGACGCCTACGTCGCCAAGCTCCGCGCCTCCGTCCCAAGGGTGATCAAGCGCCTGGGGCAGCTCGGAGGGGAACGGACCGCGAGCGAACTGGCCCTGTGGGGGCAGCGGTTCGCCACTCTGGACGACGACGCCACCCATCGCGTCCTCTCCCACCCCTTCTTCCCCTACCTGTGGCGCCAGCTGATGCTCGCGGCCCAGCGCAAGGACGCCGGCTTCGTCCGCACCTGGTCCCGGCACTTCGCCCGGTTCGTCGCCCTGCCGCACGCCACCGGCGACGGCTCCCGCACCGAGCTGCCCCTGGCCGAACCGGCCACCGAACTGCGCTTCCCCGGCGAGCGCCACCACCTGGCCTTCGACACCACGGTGGACCGGGTGGTGATCGACGACAGCGGCGACGGAACCGTACGCGACGGCTCCACCGCGCTGCCCGCCTCCTACATACGCGGCGAGGGCGCGGCCCGCCTGGGGAACACGCTGCGGGTGCGGCGCCCGGTCATCACCGGGACGGACATCGAGATCGACAACACCGACCCGTGGATCGCCCGCCACTTCGCGTCGATGAACTCCCACGAGCCCCAGCCCGGCTACCCCCGCTCCGACCTTGTCGTGCGCGACATCGGCGAGCAGGACCTCGCCCACATCTCCCGGGCCTTCTCCCTGATCGAGGACGTCTGGCCCGGGCTCGCCGCGGAGATCCGCGCCTACACCCGCCTGTTCGTCCCCTACGCGTCACAGTTCCACTCCTCCTTCACCGAGGCGGTCCTGATGGGCGCGGTGTTCCTCTCCGAAGCGGCGCAGCCCTTCGAGGCCACCCACTACACCGCCGAGCACCTGCTGCACGAGAACTCCCACCTCAGGCTGATGCTGGTCCTGGAACTCGACCCCCTGGTGACCGTCGCCGAGGGAACCACCTTCAACTCTCCCGTCCGCAAGGACGAACGCCCGCTGTGGGGCATGCTCATGGCCGTCCACGCCTTCGCCCGCATCACGGCGTTCCACCGCCGGGCCCACGACCGCACCGGCCTGGAGATCCACGGCGAACTGACACGGAAGAACGCCGGCCTCCTCAAGAAGGGCCTGGACGAGATCGAAGGGGAACCCTCGGTGACGTTCACCGCGGCGGGAACGGCACTGTGGGAGCAGATGCGGGCGGAGACGGAGCAGGCCGTCCGATGACAGAGACCACCACCCGGGTCCAGAGCGGCTTCCGGGACCTGCTGGGCGACGGGACCGTCCGGCTCCTCGTCGTCTGCTCGCTGATCAATTCCGTGGGCTTCTTCTCCATGGTGCCCTTCCTCGCGCTCTACCTCGCCGACATCACCTCCCTGCCACCGGCCGCGATCGGCGCGTTCACCGGTTCCATCGCCCTGGTCGGCGCCGTGGGCGCGCTGGCGGGCGGTGCGATCACCGACCGGGCGGGGGCCGGAAGCCTGCTGCGCGCCGGCCTCGCCCTGTACACGGTGCTCTGCGCGGCGCTCGCCGTGGCCACGGTCCCGGCAGTGGTCCTGCCGTTGATCGTGTGCCTGGGCGGAGGGCTGATGCTCGCCGGCCCGTCCCTGAAGAAGCTGATGAGCCTCGCCGCCGGAGAAGGCGGTGGGCTGGTCTTCCGCATCCGGTTCATGACCCTGTCGGCCGGCGCCGCCCTCGGCCCACTGCTGGGCGCCGCCGCCTACAGCGTCTCCCGCCGGGCCCTGTTCGGCGTCTCCGCCGCCCTCTTCGCCGTCTGCCTGGTGCTGGTGCACGCCCGACGGGACGCGCTGGCGGCGCTGGACGTCCGGTCCGGCACCGCCGGGCGGGAGCGCTGGGCGTGGACGCGGTCACTGCGCGACGGGCGGTTCCGGCTGGTGCTCGTCTCGGCCGTCCTGGTGACGCTGGTCTTCTCCCAGTTCGAGTCCGTGATCCCGCTCTACCTGAAGGGCGAGGCGGGAGCCGACGCGTCCACGCTGTTCGCGGTCGTCTTCGCCGTGCACGCCGCCCTCGGCTTCCTCTACCAGTGGCCGGCCGCGTGGCTGGCCCGGCGGACGTCCATGCCCGCCCAGGCGGCCGTGGGCTGTACGGGCTACGCCGTGTCCTTCGTCTGCTGGGGTACGTCGGGGGGCCGTCTGTGGGTACTGCTGGCCGGCGTGCTCGCCTGGACCGTCGGCGAGGCGTTGCTGATGCCCATGGCCGACCTGATCACCCATCGCATCGCGCCGGACGCGGAGAAGGGGGCCTTCTTCGGGGCGCTGGAGATCCGCTACCTGGGCTTCTTCACCGGCCCCGTCCTTGGCGGTGCCCTGCTCGACCACGGCATGTGGTCCTACTTCGGCGTGATGGCCGTACTCTCCTTCGCGTCCTGGCCCGTGCTGCGCTCGCGCTCCCTGTCCTCGGCGGCTCAGTAGCCCACGGTGAACCGGCGCTGGACGAACCGGGGCAGCTCGGCCTCGTCGACGAGCGCGACGGCGGCGTCCTCGGCCGAGATCCGGCTGAGACCGTCGGCGTCGAGGACGGGCTGGTCGCCGCCGACGCGGAAACGGCCGGTGCGTTCCCCGGGGGCGATCTGCTCGGCGGGGCTGAAGTAGGTCCACAGCCGGTTCGAGGTGCGCAGGACGTTCAGCGCGTCGCGGTGGCCGCGTACCGCGGCGGCGTACTCGCGGGGCAGCCCGATGGAGTCGAGCGTCTCGTGGAGGAGCTCGTCGTGGTCGGCGCGGACGACGCCCGGCGCGATTTCCAGGCTGCCGGCACCGCCGATGACGATGAGCCGGGTGCGGGGGTGGCTCTCCAGGGCCTTGAGCAGCGCCCGGGCGGCGCGGGCGTAGAGGGTCGGGTCCGCGATGGAGCGCCGGAGGGTGTCGGTCATGTCCCTGGCCGCGTTGCCCGGCTGGAATCCGCTGATGAGGACGTCCAGTCCGGGCAGGACGGCGGCGATGCTCGCGGCGTCGAGGACGTCGACGCTCGCCCGGTCGAGGTTCTCGCGCCGGTCGTCGATCGCGGAGGCGTCGCGGCTGAACGCCGTGACGCGGTGTCCGCGCCGGAGGGCCTCGGTGACGACCCGGCTGCCGATGGTGCCGGTGGCTCCGATGACGCCGATGTGCATGGTTCTCCCCTTGATCATGCCGATGTGCGGCGCGAGCCACGTCTCGCCTCACGCCGTGCCGGAACTATACGGTGTGAAGTTTTCTCACGGCAATCAGTGAAGTGACGCTGTAGAGTGGCCGCGTGGCAGGCACCAGGAGCACCGGACGACGTGAGCGGCTGCGAGCCGAGACGACCAGTGAGATCAAGCGCACCGCGCTCGAGTTGATGGGGTCGGGCGGTCCCGACGCCATCACCCTGCGGGCCATCGCCCGCGAGATGGGCATGACCGCCAACGCCATCTACGGCTACTTCGCCACCCGCGACGACCTGGTCACCGCGCTGATCGCCGACGTCTACGGCGCGCTCGCGGACGCGGTGGACGCCGCCTGGACGGCCTCGTCCCAGTGCGATCCCGCGGCCCGGATCCAGGCGTGGGCCCACGCCTTCCGCGACTGGGCCCTGGCCAACCCCGAGGGCTTCCGGCTCATCTACGGCGACCCCGTCCCCGGCTACCGGGCCCCCGAGGGCGGCGCCGCACCGGACGCCGCCCGGCGCGTGTGCGTCGGCATCACCGCCGTCGCGGCCACGGCCTGGGAGAACGCCGGATCACCGCCCGGGGAGGACGACTTCACCTGGGACGACTTCGACCCGGGCCTGCTCGACAAGGTCCGCCCGGCCTTCCCGGACCTGCCACCGGCCGGCGTGGCCCTGGCCCTGCGGATCTGGGGCCACCTGCACGGCCTGGTCACCCTGGAGATCTACGGCCACCTGCGCACCCAGACACCCTCCCCCGACAAACTCTTCCGCGCCGAACTGGCCCAGCTGGTGCGTTCGTGGGGCTTCGACGCCGACTGACGGCATGGGCGGCGGCTGACACGGGCAGCGGCCCTGGTGGGCTCCGAAGCCTTGGCGAACGCGGGCGTGGGGCGGGTGGATGGCAACGCATCGCCGCCGTCCCGGCCGCCCGTGATATCAAGGCCTCGAAATACCGACGCGTGGAGGACCCGTGAGCACCCGTCCGTGGACCATCGACAGCATCGCCCACGCCCTGCCGCACCCCGAGCTCCGCGCCACGTTCATGCGTGACGTCTCGTTCACGGACGTGGCCGAGCTGCCGGGGCTTCTCGACCGTTGGGTCCGGTTCATCCAGGATTTCGAATCCGGTCGGGACCATATCGAACACCTGCGGGCCCTCATTCGCGAGCACGGACGGCTCCCCGACACCTACTGCGCCGGCCTCGTCGACGTGAGCGAGGAAGAGCTCCGTACCGCCGCCGACCATGGTCGCCGAGGTGCCGCGTGACGCACCGGATCCATATCGACTCCAGCCTCCACGCCGCCTACAAGAGCCTCCCCGACGTCGCCCGGCGCGACCTCGCCGTCTGTCTCCTCGACGCCCTCGCCGACCCCCTCGGCAACTCCAGCCCGTACGGCATCGACGACGGCATCTTCCGGACCATCGCCCACGGCCATGCCGCGGGCGTCATCATCGTCGGATCCGCCACCATCACCCTCGTACAGATCAACTACATGGGCTGACCGGACGACGACGAGGGCGTCCTGGCGACGAGCAGCGCGTGTGCGGCCCGCAGGGTCGTGGCCTGCCGGAGGTCGTCCTCGGTCAGGGGGATGCCGTACTGCTCCTCCAGGACGACCTGCATCTCCAGCGCCAGCAGGGAGTCCGCGCCCAGGTCCTCCACGAAGCGGGCGTCATCCGTGACCTCCTCGGGGTCGAGTTCGAGGGTCTCGGCGATGACGGCGCGCAGCTCGTCGATGTCGATGGTGGTGTTGTCGAGGGTCATCGCGCCTCCAGGGCCGGGTCGGTGGATGTGGGGTGCGCCGCCGTCAGGGCGCAGGTTCCGTCGGGGCTCACGGTGCCCACGACGAACGGTGGTCCCGGCGCCGTGAGGCCGTGCACGAGATGGAGGACCGGCAGCAGGGTTCCGCTGCCCGTCGGGACGATGTCGATCGGGACGCCCAGCGACCTGAGCTGGTCGGCGAGCAGGGTGGCCACCTCGCAGCGGTCCGCGATGAGGCGGACCGGGGGGTGCTTCGGGGCGACGCGGGCGAGCGCGTCGGTGGTCGCCCGCAGGGCATCGGGGGCCCGTGTGCCGGGAGGCAGGAAGAAGGTGGCCGTGGCGCAGGTGCCGTGGATCGTGGCACCGCGGGCTTCGGCGGCGGTACGTGGTTCGAGGACGAGCACGGCGGCGCCCGTCTCGGCGGCGGAGCGGCCGGGGTGGTGGGCCGGGAGCGCGGCCTCGGTGGAGCCGGCGAGCAGGAGGTCGCACCGGCCCGCCGCGTACGCGCGGGTCCCCGCGAGCAGCGCTTCGAGGCCGGCCGCCCGTGGCGAGGTGAGGGTGAGGTTCCAGCCCTTGACGCCGTGTTCCATGGCGGCCCGGCCCGCGAGGGTGTTGATGGAGAAGTACGGGGCCGTGGCCGGGCTGAGCCGGTCGGCGCCGGCGGTGGTGACGGTCTCGTCCATGGCGTCGATCAGGGCCGCGATGCCGTTCTCCGTGCCGACGGCCATGCCCCGCCGTGGTTCGGGAACATGGGCCGGCGCGTCCCCGGCGTCGCGCAGGGCGCGGCGGGTCGCGGCGATCAAATAGCGGCAGCCGGGAGGGACGTACTTGTACCCGCGGGGGCCGAGCTCGCCCACCACGTCGAACCAGTCGTCACCGTGCCGTGCCGCGGGGGCTCGGAGGTCGAGCCGTGCCGGGTCGTCGCCCCGTGGGGAGACCACGCCGACGCCGGTGACCACCAGGGCGTCCGTCGTCCTGCTCGTCATGCGGTGCGGCCCTCCAGCACGAGTGACACGTTGTTCCCTCCGAAGGCGAAGGCGTTCACCAGGACGTGGCGGCCGGTCAGGGGCATGGGCGGGCCCTCGGGAAGGCTGACCGGGCAGTCGGGGTCCTGGTCCGGCCCGAGCGGTGGATTGGGCGGTACGGTGCCGTGGTCCAGCACGAGCGCCGCCGCCAGCGCGCCCAGAGCACCGGCGGCCCCCGCGGTGTGGCCGATGAGGGACTTGAGGCTGTAGACGGGCAGGCGCGCCGTCCGCTCGCCGAAGACGGCGCCGAGGGCCCGGCTCTCCACGACGTCGTTCAGGCGGGTGCCGGTGCCGTGCGGCACGACGCATCCCACCGTGCCGGTGGTGGCCCCCGCCGCGTCCAAGGCGTCGGTCATGGCCCGGCGGATCTGGACGCCGTCGGGCTCCGGCGCGGTCAGGTGGTGGGCGTCGCAGCTCCATCCGGAGCCGGCGAGTGTGGCGTAGACGTGCCGGACGCCGCGGCGCCGCGCGTGATCCGCCGACTCCAGGACGAACACGGCGGCTCCTTCCCCGAAAACCGTGCCCGCGCGGTCGCGATGGAAGGGCCGGCAGGCGTGGGCGTCGACGGCTCCCATACGGTTGAAGCAGGCCAGGGCGATCCTGCTGTACGCCTCGGTCCCGCCGGCCACGACGACGTCCGCCTCCCCCGCGCGGATCAGGTCCGCGGCCATCGCCAGGGCGAAGCCGCCCGCCGCGCACGCGTTGCTGACACAGGTGGGACCCGCGGTGCTGCCGATCGCGGCCGCGACGTCCGTGGCGACGGTGAAGGACGGTGACGAAGGCCGGCCGGGGTCGAGTGGGCGTTCCCAGTGTTCGGCGTTGCCTCCGCCGGTGCCGATCACCACCGGGGCCCCGGCGCGGTGAGCGGCGGTGAGACCCGCGTCGGCGACGGCCTCGTGGGTCGCGGTGAGCGCCAGCCGGCTGGCACGGCCGACGGAGGCAGGGACAGAGAGCACCGGCCCCGGTTCGGCCGGTACCGGGTGGATCAGCGGCAGTCGCATCCGGGCGCCAGGGTCGGCCGCCGGCTGCGGGCGGGTCCTCGGAGCGGAGCACAGGGCCTTCCACATGGCGGGCACTCCGACGCCGAGGCAGGATACGGCCCCCGCTCCGGTGATCAGGACGGGCGTCATTCTTCACCTTCCGGTGGGGCTTCGGAGAGCAGTACGGCCGCCGCGGCATCGTCCTGCGGCGCGCCTCCCGACACGGCGAGGGCGGTGGGCGGGATGCCGGACGGCCGGGCGGCGGTGAGCCAGGCGGCGGCAGCGACGCACTGGAGCACCCCGAGCGCGCCGGAGGCCGGCGGCAGGGTGCGGCCGATGTCGCACACAGCGGAGGGAACGCAGTGCGGGCGTCCGTCGCCGGGCGGGAGCCAGAGGCCCACCTCCGGGCCGGCGCCCACCGCTCCGACGGCAGCCGCCGCGTCACCACGGCGGGCGTACGCGGTCACCGCCGCGGAAGCCCACCGTCCGCGTTCGGCCGCCGCCTCCGGGGTCTCCAGTACGAGCGCCGCCGCGCCGTCGAGCAACCGGTCGTCCGGGGCGCGGGTTTCGTCGGCCACGAGATGCAGCGGAATCGGGTCGGCTGGTTCCACGCCCACCACGAGCACGCGCCGGGCCCGCCCCGAGCGAAGGGCCGGCATGGCCCACCCCACGGCGTCGAGCCCCGAGGTGGGGCCGTTGCACAGCGTCAGATTGAGGGCGTGCAGCCCGAACCGGATGGCCACGCTGGAGGCGACGACGTTGCTGCACGCGGTGGGCAGGTCCACGACCCGCAGCGCCGCCGGGCCCGACCGGACGGCCGCCTCGCCGGACCGGCACACGGTGTCGAGATTGCCCAGGTTCGAACTCACCACGGTGCCGACGGTCTCCCCCGGCACGGTGAGCGAACCGTCCTCGTACAGCCCCGCGTCGGTGAGAGCGGCCTCAGCCGCGAGAAGGGCGATCCTGGTCGCCCGGTCCTTGAACCGCGTCTCCCTGCCCGACGGCGGCCAGGGGCCGGAAACGTGACCGGGGCGGGCGGGCCCGAGGAGGCCGGCGCCGTCCCGCACTCCGGGCAGCGCCACGCCGGTCCCCGTCACCAGTGCAGGTGTCATCCGGCCTTCCCCAGGATCGCCACGGCGTTGACGCCTCCGAAGCCGAACGCGTCGACCTGGGCCGTACGCGGCCCCGCGCCGCCGCCCACCCCCTCACCGGCCGTGGCGAACCGCAGCCCGCTCGCCTCGTCGATCGGGTCGCTCAGACCCACGACCGGCGGCACCCGGCCGGTGCTCAGGCACTCGGTGGCGACCACCGTGGCGAGCAGCCCGGAACAGCCCGAGGTGTGCCCGGTCATCGCCTCCACGGTCGTGATCAGCGGGCCCTCGTCGCCCGGGCCGAAGACCCTGGCGAGCGCCAGCGCCTCCGCCCGGTCGTTGACGAGGGATCCCGTGCCCTGCGCGTGGACGAGGTCGATGTCCGACGCCTTGACCCCGGCCAGTTCGTGCGCCCGTGTCTGCGTGCCGACCAGTCCGTCCAGGTCGGGCGCGGTCACATGGCGCGCGTCGCAGCCCAGGGCCACCGAACGCAGCACCGCGCGGGCCGGTCCCCGGCGGCGCAGCACCACGGCGGCCGCGGCCTCCCCGAGCAACTGACCGCGGCGGGCCCGGTCGAAGGGCCTGATGTCCTGCGGCGTTCCCGGCTGTGCCCGGTCGAGCAGCCCGTACATGCTCGCCGTGATGGTGTCGACGCCCGCGGCCACCACGGTGTCGGCGTCGCCCACGGCGAGCAGGTCGGAGGCGAGGGCCAGCGCGTACAGCGAGGCGGAACAGGCGCCCGCGAAGGTGTGGGTGTCGGTGGCGCCGAACCGATCCCGCAGCGCGCGGCCGAAGGACAGCTCGGCGACGTCGAGCCGGCCCCGCTCCATCCACCGCCGCTCGGCCGTCCGCAGGCCGCGCAGTCCGGTGCCGACCAGGACCGGGACGTCGGTCAGGTCCTCGGGCACTCCGGCCCGGCCGAGGGCCTCGGCGACGGCCTCGCACAGCCAGTCGGCCGGTTCCCGGGAGGGACCGGCGATCTCGAAGGCGTGCCGCGTGCGCAACCGGGAGGTGTCGAAGGCGCGCAGGGGTGCCGGGCCACCACGTCCGGCGCACAGGGCGTCGAACGTGGCGGCGACGCCCGTGCCGAGGCTGGTCACAGCACCCGTCCCGGCGATCCGCCAGATCTGTGCGGGGCCGTTCACAGGGCATCCCAGGAGGCGGCGACACGGTCGGCCAGGCCGCGGATCGTGGGCGGATCGTCGAAGGTCGTCGCCAGGGTGCGGCCCAGGGTGGTGCCGAGGGTGGCGACGACGTCGATGAGGACCAGCGAGTCCGCTCCCAGGTGGTGGAGGTTCTCGTCCACGCCGGGCAGTCGCCCGTCCTCCGCCTCCAGCAGCCCGGCGACCTGCCGGCACAGGATCTCCTGGAGCACGGCGCTCCGTTCACCCGGCGCCACCCGCTCCACCCGGCGGCGGGCGTCGTCCGACGGACCGGCGGGAGCGGAAGGCCGCTCGGCGAGGTGCGGGAGCCGTGGTTCCACCCAGTGGCGGCGGCGTTCGTACGGGTACGTGGGCAGGGGCACCCGGCGCCCGGCGGAGCCGTACCAGTCCGTCCAGTCGACCTCGGCGCCGGCGGTCCAGGCCCGGCCCACGGCGTCCAGCAGGATCTCGGTGGCGGTCCGTCCGCCGTCGGGTCCGAGGGCGAGGGCGACCAGGCCGGCGTCCTTGAGCAGCGCGGCCACCGCCTGCGGGTCGTCCTCCGCGGTCTCCGGGCGGGTCCAGGTGTCCGGGAGGACGGCCTCGTCCGGCCGCAGCCACGCGGCCCCCAAGGCGACCGGGACGCCGGGCTCCGTACAGGTCACCACCGCGTCACCGGGCGGGAACACCCCGGCCAGGCATCCGGCGGCGAGCCGGCCCGCCCCCTGGCCGACCACGGCGGCGGGCGGCGCACCCCACGCCCGGCACGTCCGCGCCAGCGCGTACGGCACGACGAACCGCGCCGCGTCCCCGTCCTCGTCCTCCATGACGGATCGCGGGTCGGTGCCCAGCGCCGCCGCACACGCGTCCACCGCGTCCCGGAACGCGACCGCCCGCCCGTACAGTTCGGCGGCGCCCGGAAGGGGACCCGTGCCGGTGAGCACGTAGGCGAAGCGCGGCCGGGTCCGCTCGCGCTCACCGGCCCGTACGCGGTCGGGGTCCAGGACCGCCAGGGTGAGCGCCGCCTCGCCGGTACTGGTGCAGACCGCGGCCCGGCGGTGGGCGTGGTGGGCCCGGCCCGCCGTCAGGGTGTGCGCCACCGTCGCGAGGTCCAGCCCGGGGTGCGCGCGCAGGTGCCGGGCCAGGGCCCCGGTGGCACGGTCCAGGGCCCGGGGTGTGCGGGCCGAGATCAGCAGCAGTTCGGCGTCACGCGGTCGCGGTGCCGGCGGGGGCGCGGGGGCCTCCTCCAGGACCACGTGGGCGTTGGTGCCGCCGATCCCGAACGAGCTGACCCCGGCCCGTCGGGGACCGCCCCCGTCCGGCCATTCCGCGTACGCGGTCCCGATGCGGAAGGGGCCGCCCGCGAAGTCGATGTCGGGGTTGGGGGTACGGAAGTGGAGGCTGGGCACGAAGGTGCGGTGGCGGAGCATCAGGACCGTCTTGATCAGGCCGGCCATGCCGGCGGCCGTGTCCAGATGCCCGATGTTGGTCTTGACCGACCCCAGCACGGTCGCGGATCCGGAGCCGAACGCCCTGTTGAGCGCCGCGACTTCCACCGGATCACCCAGCGGCGTGCCCGTGCCGTGCGCCTCCACGTAGCCGATCGTCGAGGGCGGGCAGCCCGCGACGCGCTGCGCCTCCTGGATGACGGCGGCCTGCCGCTCGACGCTCGGCGCGGTGAATCCGGCCTTCAGCGCCCCGTCGTTGTTGATCGCCGTCCCTTTGATCACGGCGTGCACGGTGTCGCCGTCGGCCAGGGCGTCCTCCAGCGGTTTGAGGACGACGAGGCCCGTGCCGCTGCCGATGACGGTGCCCCGGGCGTCCGCGTCGAACGCCCGGCAGTGACCGTCCGGCGAGAAGATCATTCCCTGCTGGTACGTGTGCCCCTCGTCCTGCGGCATGCGCAGGTGGACGGCGCCCGCCAGCGCGATGCCGCACTCGCCGGCGAGCAGGCTCAGACAGGCCAGGTGGACGGCGACCAGTGAGGTGGAGCAGGCGGTGTTGACCGCGACGCTCGGTCCGCGCAGGCCGAGCTTGTACGAGACGCGGGTGGTAAGGAAGTCCTTGTCGTTGGCGAGCATGAGCCGGTAGCGCCCGGCCGCCGAGGCCTCGGCGTACCGGCCGGCGAGATGTCCCGGCAGGTAGGTGTTCATGCCGGCGCCGCCGAAGACCCCGATCTCCCCCTCGTACGCGCGCGGGTCGTACCCGGCGTTCTCCAGGGCGGCCAGCGCGCACTCCAGGAAGTGCCGGTGCTGCGGATCGAGGATCTCGGCCTCGTCGTCGCCGATCCCGAAGTGACCGGCGTCGAAGGCGTCCACTCCCGGGACCGTCTGGACCGCGCGTACGTGGCCGGGCTCCGCCAGGCGTACGGGATCGGCCCCGGCGGCGAGCAGTTCCTCCTCGGTGGCGAACCGGACCGTCTCCCGGCCCTCGCGCAGCACGTCCCAGAAGGCGTCCACGGACTCGGCGCCGGGGAACCGGCACGCCATCCCGATGATCGCGACGTCGCAGCCCGTCATGCCCCCGCCCCACCGCCGCCGCCGTTCAGGGTGACGCCGAGCTCCGCGGCGGTCTCGTGCATGGCCAGGAACTGCGGGGCCACGAAGCGCGCCGCGTCCTCGGTGGCGCCCAGCCGGGTGAAGAGGTCGACGAGTTCCCTCTCCTGCGCGGCTGTGTCGCCGCGGTTCCCGGCGATGTCCAGGACGACGCGTCCGAGCCGCTCCTCGAGCGCCGGCAGGTCGGCGGCGCGCGGGAAGGTGATGCCGAAGGTGGAGCGGTCGTGGTTCTCGTCGCGCCGGACGGCCCGCCGCCGGCTGGCGGCGTTGAGCTTGTAGAACATGCAGCCCCAGTTCAGGAACGAGTAGTAGTTCAGCAGGGGGAACAAGGTGCAGTGCGTCTCCAGCGGGGAGGAGGCGTAGAGCCCCTTCTCCTTGAGTTCGGCGACGATGCGGTCCGGGTCGTAGGAGTAGCGCATGGCGATGAACGGAAAGACGATCCTGGGCAGTTCGTCGTCGTCGGCGAAGAGCAGCTGTTCCAGATCGTCGCGGAAGGACGCGTCGGCGAGCCGCTGCCCGAAGGTCCGGTAGAAGCCGCGCACCACCTCGCGCGTATCGGATTCCATGGTCAGGATCTGCTGCGGATCGGCGCACAGCACGATGTAGGGAATGCGGTGGCGGAAGGCGTGGAGGATCGCCCGGATGACGAAGAAGGTGCGGCAGGAGACGCACGGCAGCTTCTCGTCCAGGTATTTCCCCGGTTTCGTCGGGGTCCGGTTGAAGACCTCCCGCATCACGGCCTTGATGCCGTCGTCGTCCGAGTCGAGCACGAACGTGGCGGGAATGCGCTCACGGGCCAGCCGGATGTTCTCGGCGGTGTGCGTGCTCTCGAACGGCACGTCGAAGGTATAGCAGAGCACCCGCTTGCCGTAGTCGTTGACGAACTTGTCCAGCATGTAGGTGCTGTCCTTGCCGCCGCTGTACATGAACAGGCAGTCGTGGTCGCCGTGCGGGTTGGGGCCGCCGCGCGTGAACTCCTCGAAGACCCGCTGGGTGTAGGTGAAGTTCTCCAGCAGGTCACCGGCGAAATCGAGTCGGCACAGGCTGCACACGTCGTCGTCTCCGAGACTGACGCCGGGGTGGTTCTCCTTGAGCGCGCACACGGTGCACATGCGCATGACGGACGCTCCTTCTGTCTCGGCCTAGTGGACGCGGCGGCGCCGGCGCAGTTCGCCCAGGGCGGTACGGGCCGCTGCCGTACGGCGGGGCGTGTCCGGCGGACCCATGCGGCGGGCCAGCGTACGGACGGTCGGGTACATGAACATCTCCACCCGCGTCAGCGGAATGTGCTCGCGCGCCCGCAGCCGGGCCATGACCCGCATCAGGGACAGCGAATCGCCGCCCACCTCGAAGAAGTTGTCCTCCACCCCGACGTGGTCGAGGCCCAGCACTTCGCACCAGACGGCGGCGACGGCCCGCTCGGCGCGGTCCGCCGGACGGTCCCCGTCCGCGGGCGGGGCGGGCGCGGGCTCGGGCAGGGCCCGGCGGTCGGTCTTGCCGTTGGCGGTGAGCGGGAGCCGGTCCAGCGTCAGGAAGAGGGAGGGGATCATGTAGGCGGGCAGCACGCCGGCCAGGTGGGCGCGCAGCTCCCCGGCCCCGGCCGGGGAGCCGTGCGGGACCGTCCAGGCCACCAGCCGGTCCCCGCGCGGGGCGACCACGGCCTCGGCCACCGCCGGGTGGGCGCGCAGCACCGCCTCGATCTCGCCGGGCTCGATCCGGTGGCCGCGCACCTTCACCTGGCCGTCGGCGCGGCCGAGGAACTCCAGGTGCCCGTCGAGCCGGCCGCGCACCAGGTCGCCGGTGCGGTACAGCACGCCGGTGATGCCCGGTACGGTCACGAAGCGTTCGGCGGTCAGCCCGGGCCGGTTCAGGTAGCCGGAGGCGACCTGCTCCCCGCCGATGTACAGCTCGCCCGCCATCCCGGGCGGCAGTGGCCGTCGCTCCTCGTCCAGTACGTGGAAGCGGGTGTTGGGGACGGGCGGCCCGATCAGGGGCGGTCGGCCGGGCAGTACCTCGGCGGCGGCGGCCCAGATGGTGGCCTCGGTGGGCCCGTAGAGGTTCCATACCCGGCTTCCGTGGCGCGGCAGCCGTTCGGCGAGGTCGGGGGGCATCGCCTCGCCGCCGCAGAGGATCCGTAGCGGCGCGTCCTCGGGCCGGCCTTCCCAGCCGGCGTCGAGCAGTGTGCGCCAGGTGGCGGGGGTGGCCTGCATGACGGTGGGGCGGCCGTCCTCCAGCAGGCGCCGGAGCAGGAAGCCGTCGCCGGCCGCCTGGGCGGGGGCGAGTTCGACGTGCCCTCCGGTGGCCAGGGGGACGTAGAGCTCCAGGCCGGCGATGTCGAAGCAGACGGTGGTGACGGCGAGCATGCGGTCCGCCGCGGTGAAGCCGGGTTCGCGGGCCATGGCGCAGGTGAGGTTCGTCAGCGCCCGGTGGCTGATCCGTACGCCCTTGGGTCGGCCGGTGGAGCCGGAGGTGTAGATGACGTAGGCGTCGGAGGCGCTCTCCACACCGGTTCCGTGCTCGGGCCCGGCGTCCTCCACGGTCTCCCGCTCCCGGTCCAGCACCACCACCCTGGTGCCCGTGGCGGGCAGGGCGTCGGCCGACCGCGAGTCGGTGACCAGCAGCACCGGTGCGGCGTCGGCGATCATGCCGGCGATGCGGCCGGGCGGGTAGAGGGGGTCCAGCGGTACGTAGGCCGCGCCGGACTTCATGATGCCGAGGAGGGTGACCACCAGGTCGCAGGAGCGCTCCATGAGGACGCCGACCGTGCGGCCGGGGCCGGCGCCCAGGGCCCGTAGGTGCCCGGCCAGGTGGGACGAAAGGCGGTCCAGTTCGCCGTAGGTCTCGGTACGGCCGCCGGCGGTCACGGCGGGCGCGTCGGGGTGCAGCGCGGCGCGCTGGGCGATGAGCCGGTGCACACCTGTATGGAGAGGGAACGCCGCCGCGGTGTCGTTCCGGGCAGCGGCCGCCCGCCGTGCCTCCTCGGTGCCGAGCGGGACGCGGGCCGGCTCCGCGTCCGGTGTCCGGGCCAGGTCCCGCAGGTAGGCGGCCGCGTAGGCGGGGAGCGGGCCGGGCGGGCCCACCCACCGGCAGGGGCCTGGGCCACGCGGAATACGAATCAGCAGGTCGGTACCCGGTGGCAGGCTGGCCGTCGCGCCTCCGCCGGTGTCCTCCGTGAGCTCCACGGCGATCGGCAGCGCGTCGGCGGGCAGCCGGGGGTGACGGGCCCACAGGTCCCACGGGACGGGCGCCCGCTCGGTGGCCTCGCGCAGCCGGGCGGCCATGTCGGCGCGCAGCGCGGCCGCGTCCCGTCCCGCGATGGCCGGTAGACGCAGCGGCACCCAGTCGGCGTACAGCGCGTCGGTGACGGGGTGGCCGGTGCCGGTCCGCGGCAGGCGCAGGCGTACGTCGGTGCCGGGTGCCGCCCCGGCTCGGACGAGGAACGCCAGGAGGGCCGTGAGCAGCCATTCGGCGCGCTCGGCCCCCGTTCGGCCGATGCCGTCCGGTACGGGGACGGTGGCGGTGACGGGCGCGGCGGCATCCCGGTGGGGCAGGTCCGCCGGGGCCAGGCCGGTGAGCCGCCGTACCCAGAACGGCTCGTCGCGCAGGGCGCGTACCTGGGCCCGGCCGGCCACGTCCAGCAGGGCGGGGCCGGGTACGGGGAGCCGGGCCGGTGGCGCGTCGACGCGGAGGGGCTGCCCGGACGGCGTGGTGATGCGCGACAGCAGCACGTCGTGACTGCCGGTGGCGACCACGAGGGCGCCCCCGTCGTCCGTCCGTAGTACGGTGCCCGGTGGCCGTCCGGAGCGATCGGGAAGCACGGTCAGCGCGCGCACCAGCACGGGCCGGTCGTCGAGGATCGCCTTGGCCGTGCCGAACGGGTTGGGGTGCGGCCCGAAGTCGGCGGCCCGTACGGCGGCGTCCAGGTCCTCGGCGGGCCGGTCCCAGCCGAGGAACCCACCGCCGGGCGGCCGCTCGAAGCGGCCGTGGTGGACGCGGTGGGCCGGGTCCTGCGGCTGCCTGCGCACCCGGTCCGTCGCGAGCAGGTCGATCAGTTCGCCGAAGGAGTCGATGCCCGCTTCCAGGCAGGTGACGTTGAGGGTTCCGCTGGTCTCCCCCGGTTCCAGGGGGACCTCGCGGCGCAGCAGGACGTCACCGGCGTCCGCCTCCTCGGTCATCACGTGCCAGGTCACGCCGTGGGACGCCGCGCGTCCCAGGAGCGCCCAGGTGGTGGCGTGCAGCCCGGCGTGGCCGGGCAGCGGGGCGTCGTGGAAGTTGACCGCGAGGTGCCGGGGCAGGGAGAGGACGGAGGCGGGCAGCAGGCGCAGGTTGGCGATGCTGAAGAGGTAGTCGAACGGTTCGGCCGACAGGAAGCCCGTCAGGTCCGGGCCGAAGCCGGTCGCCCGCAGGCCGGCCCGTTCCGCCCAGTCGCGCAGGCCCGCGTCGGGGGTGACCACCCCGAGCACCCGGTGGCCACGCTCCAGGAGGAGCTCGGCGCACGAGGCCAGCATGGCGTTCTGTCCGATCAGGTGGCAGCTGAAGCGCCGTGGTGTGTGCGTCATCCCAGTCCCGCCCTCGTCATCACCCTGCGCAGCGCCGTCAACCGCCGGGCGTGGCGCGCCGCGTCCGCCCCCGGGCGGGGGTCGAGGACGTCGGCCCGCGCCGTGGCCAGCACTTGCGGGTCGGTGTACTGCAGCAGCCCCTGGGCACCGTGCCGCTGGCCGATGCCCGAGTCCCGCCGGCCGCCCAGGGGTGCGGCGTAGGAGACGTGGGCCGTGCGGAATCCGTCGTTGATGCCGACAGCCCCGGCCGTCAGCCGTGCGGCGACGGCCTCGGCGTGCGCCGGGCCGCGGCTCCATACGCTCGCGGTCAGGCCGTACGGGCCGTCGTTGGCGAGCTCGACCGCCTCGGCGTCGTCGTGGAAGGGCCGGACGGACACCACGGGGCCGAACGTCTCGTCCCGGTGGACGGCCATGCCGGCCGTGACGCCGGCCAGGACGGTCGGCTCGTGGAACAGCGGGCCGATGTCCGGACGTGCCCGGCCCCCGTACAGCAGCCGGGCCCCCTTGCCGAGGGCGTCCTCGATGTGCCCGGTGACGCGGTCGAACTGGCGGCGGGAGGTGAGCGAGCCCATGTCGGCGCCGAAGTCGAAGGCGCTGGACATCCTCATCGCGGCGACGTGTGCCAGGAAGCGTTCCAGGAACCGGTCGTGGACGGAGGCGTGGACGAGGACGCGCTCGGCCGCCATGCACAGCTGCCCGGCGCTGGTGAAGCAGGCCCGTACGGCGCCGGCCGCGGCCCGTTCGACATCGGCGTCGGCGAGGACGACCAGCGGGTTCTTCCCGCCGAGTTCGAGCATGCAGCCGATGAGCCGGTCCGCGGCCCGGCGGGCCAGGGTCCGTCCCACCGCGGTGGAGCCGGTGAAGGCCAGGTGGTCGGCCCCGTCCAGCAGGGCGGGCCCGACGTCCTCGGGCTCGCCCACGACCACCTGCCAGAGCTCCTCGGGCAGGCCGGCCTCGACGCACAGCTCGCGCACCCACACGGTGGTGCACGCGGTCTGCGTGTCGGCCTTGTGCACCACGGCGTTGCCCGCCAGCAGGGCGGGGACGACATCGGTCACGGCCAGGCTGAGCGGGTAGTTCCACGGGGTGATCACGGCGACGACGCCCTTGGGGTGGCGCAGTTCGCGGACCCTCGTCAGCACCGGCAGCGGGGGGGGGGGGGGGGGGGGGGGGGGGGGGGGGGGGGGGGGGGGGGGGGGGGGGGGGGGGGGGGGGGGGGGGGGGGGGGGGGTGTTTCTGACGTTGGGGAGGGGCTGGGCTTGTTC
Organism: Streptomyces sp. NPDC044063; assembly: GCF_056434285.1. NCBI lineage: Bacteria > Bacillati > Actinomycetota > Actinomycetes > Kitasatosporales > Streptomycetaceae > Streptomyces > Streptomyces sp. NPDC044063. The sequence continues at coordinate 62,825 of NZ_JBWKFM010000001.1, read as the reverse complement.
TTCCCCTGATGGGGAGGTGG
>NZ_JBWKFM010000001.1:0-62795 GCF_056434285.1 Streptomyces sp. NPDC044063 | reverse complement strand
CACGAAGACACCGCTTTTGGGGTGGCGCGGTCCCCCCCCCCCCCCCACCCCCCCCCCCCCCCCCCGCCCCCCCCCCGGGCCGAGCAGAGCGGGGGCGCGGCGGGCGTAGTGGTGGCAGATCCCGGCGGCGTCGATCACCTCTTCCCAGGCGTGGACGCGGGCCTTGCCGGTCTCCCACTGGAGGAGGTCGAGGGCCTCGTGCCGCCGGTCGAGCAGCAGGTCGTGCAGCCGGCCGAGGACGCGGGCCCGGTCGCGGACGTCGCGCGCGGCCCACACCCGGCCGGCGGCGCGCGCCCGCTCGTACGCCTGCGACACGTCGTGGGGTGTGGCGCCCGACAGGTGGGCGACGACGTCCAGGGTGAAGGGCGCGCGGGGAGTGAGCCGCGGGCCGCCACCGGTGAGCAGCCCGGCCAGCCGTGCGGTGGTCGCGGACAGCCCCGGCGGGGGTCCGGTCGTCTCGGGACGCATGGGTCAGTCCTCGCAGGGTGTCAGGCCGCCGCCGGCGTAGAGGGAGTCGATCAGGTCCCGGTAGTGCTCCCGGATGTGGTGGCGGCGCGGCTTGAGGGTGGGGGTGACCAGGCCCGTACGGGGTGTCCAGGGGCCGTCGACGACGGCGAAGCGCCTGACGCGTTCCGGCCGGGAGAGCAGCCGGTTGCCGCGGGCGACGGCGTCGCGGACGCGATCGGTCTCCACGGCCCCGTCGAGGGTGAGGAGCGCGACGTTGTACGGGCGGCCGTCCCCGAACACGCACACCTGGTCGATCAGGGGTTCCTCCCCGGCGATCCGTTCCTCGATACGGGCGGGGGCCATGTTCTTGCCGTACGCGTTGACGATGAGCTCCTTCTTGCGCCCGGTGACGCGCAGCGAGCCGTCGTGGCCGACCTCTCCGAGGTCCCCGGTGCGCAACCAGCCGTCGGGGCCGAGCGCTGCGGCGGTCTCCTCGGGCCTGCCCCGGTAGCCGCGCATCGTAAGGGGGCCGCGGACGAGGATCTCCCCGTCGGGTGCCGTGCGCAGTTCCACGCCGGGCAGCGGTGGTCCGATCCAGCCCGGCCGGTGGTGGCCGGGCACGGTCACGCACGCCGCCGCGCACAGTTCGGTCATGCCCCAGATCTCGCCGACCGGCAGCCCGAGGGCGCGCAGGAAGGCCATCGTGCCGTCATGTACGGGGGCCGCGCCGACGTGGACGAACCGCGTCTGGTCCAGCCCGAGCAGGGCGCGCAGGGGGGCGAGGTAGGCGGGCTCCAACCGCTCGTACTCCGCCCGTGCGGCGGGGTCGTCCCCGTCGGTGGGCGGCCGCTCACCCAGTTCCAGGGCGCGCAGCGCGCCCCGGCGGAAGTCGTCCGGGGCCCGGCCGATCTCGTCGAGCAGCCGGGACCGCAGCTTCTCCCAGACGCGCGGGACGGAGAACAGCCACTGCGGCCGGACCTCCGGCAGCACGGAGAACAGCCGCTCCGGCTCCGGGCAGCAGGTCACGTCCGCGCCCAGTGCCATGGGCAGGTAGTGCGAGCAGCAGCGCTCGGCGATGTGCGCCATGGGCAGGTACGACACCAGCCGGCACCCGGCCGGCAGCGGCACCCGCTCCAGGAAGGCCAGGCCGGTGGCCCGTACCGCGCCGTGGGTGAGCTCGACGCCCTTGGGCGGTCCGGTGGTGCCCGAGGTGTAGACGACGGTGAGGACGTCGCCGGGGCGCGCCCGGTGGGCGTACGGGTCCTCGGCGCCCGCCTCCAGGAGGCCGCCGAGTCCGTCCCGGTCGGTGACGACGGCCACCTCCCGCAGGCCGGGGCAGTCGCGCCGGAGCGCCTCAACCCGCTCGCGTGACGGCTCGTCGCAGACCAGGACGCTCGCCCAGGAGTCGGTCACGACGTGCCGCAGTTCGTCGTCGGCGGCGGTCGGGTGGAGCGAGCAGGTCGTCACGCCGAGGGTCATGGCGGCCGCGTCCACGACGTGGAACTCCGGCCGGTTGCCCAGCAGGAGGGCGAGGGTGTCGCCGGGCCGCAGCCCGAGCCGGGCCAGTCCGGCGGCGCAGCGCCGGGCGGCCGCCCGGTACGCGGCCCAGGTGAGGGCGTCGCCGCCGGGCGTGCGCAGGGCGGGGCGGTCGGCGAAGACCTCGGCCGTCAGGTCGAAGGCCTCGGCGAGGGTGGGCTGGTCGAACGCATGGCTGATGTGGCCGCCGGGAGGGACGGCCGGGGCGGCTTGTGTCATCGCGTCCTCGGCGGTGCGGTGGGTGTCGTCGTCGCTTCCGTGGCGGCGGCACGGGGGGATTCGGGCAGCCAGCGGTACTCCAGTGCCCCGAGGGCCAGGCGGGCCCGGGGGACGGCGACGCCCAGCAGGTCGCCGAGCGTGCCCAGCCGGGTGGAGACCCGCGGTCTGCCGGTGAGCAGCGCGGTGGCGATCATCTGGGCGGCCTCGTGGGCGCCGAGGCCGGGCAGCCGGGCGAAGGCCGTCGTGGGGGCGCTCATCCGGGTGCGGACCAGCGGCAGGTGGACGGTGCTGACCGCGATGCCCTCGCGCCGGAGCTCGGGGGCGAGGGACTGCCCGAAGGCCTCCAGCGCGGCCTTCGAGGGGTTGTAGGCGGTGAAGCGGGACATGGCCAGCTGGAGTCCGATGGTGGACACGTTGACGATGTGTCCGTGGCCGCGCTCGCGCATCCCGGGGAGCAGTCCCAGCGTGAGCTCCACCGCGCCGAAGTAGTTGACCGCCATCGTCCTGCGGTAGTCGTGCGGCCGGTCGGCGGCGTGCAGGGTGCCGCGCCTGATGGAGCGTCCGGCGTTGTTGACCAGGATGTCCACGCCTCCGCCGGCGGTGGTCACGTCGGCGACGAACGCGGCGAGCTCCTTCGCGTCGGTCAGGTCCACGGCGAAGGTCCGGGGCTCGCGACGGCCGGTGGCGGCCCGGCGGGCGGTCTCGCGCAGGGCCTCCTCGTCACGGCCGAGCAGGAGCAGTTCGGCGCCGGCCCGCCCCAGCAGGATCGCCAGCTCGCGCCCGATGGCGCCGGAGGCGCCGGTGACCAGCACCCGGCGGCCGCCCACGCGCTCGGTCAGCCGCCGGACACGGGAGATGCGCATGGTCCTCGTCACGCTTCCTTCGGGCACGGTTCCTGCGCGTGCCGGACGGAGACCCCTTGCAGGTGGGACGTGCGCAGGATCGGGTAGTTCAGCTCGCCGTACACACCACCGGTGCGGCCGGTGCCGCCGTGGGTGCCGAGGTAGGGGGCGAAGCCGATGTGGGATTCGTTGACCTTCAGCAGCCCCGCGTTGGTGACCCGGCGCACGAAGGCGTCGACGACCTTCTCGTCCCCGGACCACAGGGAGTTGCGCAGCCCGTACTCGTTGGCGTCGACGAACGCGATGACCTCGTCCAGCAGGTCGCCGCTCCCGTCCCGCTCGTCGGGGACGACGACCGCCAGCAGCGGGAAGAACGTCTCCTCGCGCACGGCCCGGACCCGGCGGGCGTCGCGCAGGCCGTCGACGCGGACCACGGTGGGTTCCAGGAAGGCCCCGGTGAGCGACGGCTCCCCGGACAGGCCGACCCGCCGGCCGCCGCACAGGACGCTCCCGCCGTGCTGCCGGGCGTCGGCGAGGACCTCGTGGAAGCGGTCCATCTTCAGCACCGGGCTGAGCAGCACGTCCGGATCGCCGGGCAGCCCGGGACGCAGCTCGCGGCAGCGCGCGGTGAGGCGTTCCAGGAGGACGTCGGCGATGTCGGGGTGGACGACGGCGGTCTTGGGGACCATGCAGATCTGCCCGGAGCCGTAGAAGCACTCGACGAGCGCCTCCACCGCGCCGTCGGGATCGGCGTCGTTCCACACCACCAGGGTGTCGTTGCCGGAGAGTTCGAGGACGGGCTTCTTGCCGCGCGTCACGCACTCGTCGCCGAACTCCAGCCCGACGTCGCTGTCGCCGAAGAACATGATGTCGTCGACGTACGGGCTGGCCAGCCACTGGCGCAGCATGGGGCGGGTGGCTCCGGAGACCAGGTTCACGGTGCCCGGCGGCGCCCCGAGTTCGTCGAGGATCGGGACGACCAGCTCGCGGTAGATGAAGGCGACCCCCAGGGGCGCGGTGCGCGGCGCCTTGACGACCAGCGTGTTGCCCGCGCCGAGGGCGGCCGTGCCGAGGAAGGAGTTGGAGGCGGCGGCGTTCTGGGGCGGGTTGAGGCAGACGACGCCGTCGGGCTTGCGCAGCAGCGACAGGCTGCGGCCGGGGGCCTCGAAGCGCTGTTCCAGCTGGCTGCGGTAGAAGGCGACGGTCTCCTCGCTGCTGCCCATGAGCATGCCGGCGATCTCCCACTCGGCCAGCCGGCGGGGGTGTCCCTCGGAGACGAGGATCGACAGCAGTTCGTCGTGGCGTGCCGTGAGGGCGGCGTGCAGCCGGGGTCCGAGCTCCATGCGGGTGTCCAGGTCGAAGGAGGCCCACTCCGCGCGGGCGTCGTACGCCGCGCGGAGCGCGTCCGCCACGTCGTCGGCGGAGCCGAGCCCGACCCGTCCCACGATCCCCTCGGTGTCGCCCTCGGACGCCTCCGCCAGGACGTCCGTCCCGCCGGTCGCGCGCTCCAGGCGGCGCTTGCGGGTGAAGGTGCCCCGCGGGTCGGTCAGGAAGGCACCGGCGTCCGGGCAGTAGGTCCAGCGCGGGCCGGGACGGTCCTGGCCGCCGATGTACTGCGGGTAGGAGTACACGGCGGTCACCACCCGCCCGGGCCGGCGAACGCGGGGTCGCCCGCGACGAGGTCGCTCTCGTACGGCTCGGCGTCGGCCATCTCCCCGGCGGTGAAGGCTCCGTAGGCGCCGAGGTCGAGCAGGCCGTGCCCGCTGTAGCAGAAGACGATCACGGCGCGGCGCCGGGTACGGCGGCATTCCTCGGCCAGCTCGACGGTGGCCCGGATCGCGTGGGCGGTCTCGGGCGCGGGCAGCAGCCCGTGCAGCCGCGCGAAGAGCGAACCCGCCGCGAAGACCTCCTTCTGCGCGTACGCCCGCGCGCCGATGATCCCCTCGTCGCGGGCGAGGCCGACGAGCGGGGCCGCGCCGTGGTAGCGCAGGCCGCCGGAGTGGATCGGCGGGGGGACGAACTCGTGGCCGAGGGTGTAGGTGCGGGCCAGCGGGCCCAGGCCGCTGCCGTCGGCGAAGTCGTACCGGTACTGCCCGGCGGTCAGCGTCGGGCAGGCGGCCGGCTCGGCGGCGAGGATCTCCAGGTCGGCGCCGGCCAGTTTGTCGCCGACGAAGGGGAACGCGAAGCCCCCCATGTTGCTGCCGCACCCCACGGAGGCGACCAGGAAGTCGGGCTGCCTGCCGATCTCCTCCAGCTGCTCGCGGGTCTCCAGGCCGACGACTGTCTGGTGGAGCAGGACGTGGTTGGCGAAGGCACCCATCGAGAACCGGTCACCGGGGTTCTGCCGTACGGTCTCCAGGGCCTCGCTCACGGCGGTGGCCTCGGAACCGGGGTGGTCGGGGGTCTTCTCCAGCAGCTCCCGGCCGTACGCGGTGTGCGGGCCGGGGCTGGGCAGCACCCGCTGGCCGAAGGTCTCCATGAAGTGGCGGCGGTAGGGCTTGCTCTCGAAGCTGGCCCGGACCATGTAGACCAGGGCCTTCACACCGAACTGGGCGCACGCCAGGGACAGCGCGCTGCCCCACTGCCCGGCTCCCGTGTCGGTGACCAGCCGGTCGACCCCTTCGAGCCGGGCGTAGTACGCCTGGGCCAGGGCGGAGTTGAGTTTGTGCGAGCCGGAGGGGCTGGAGCCCTCGTACTTGAAGTAGATCTCCGCCGGGGTGTCCAGATGGCGTTCGAGGCCGTGCGCCCTGAACAGCGGGGTCGGGCGCCACAGTCCGTACGCCGAGCGGACCTCCTCGGGGATGGTGACCCACCGGTCGGGGGACATCTCCTGGGCGATCAGGGCCTTGGGCAGCAGCCGTTCCATGAACTCCTGGCCGACCGGTTCCCCGCTCGCCGGGTCGAGGTAGTCGTCCGGGGCCCGGGGGAGATCGGGGAGTACGTTGTACCAGCGCTTCGGGATCCTCGAGAGCGGAAGATCGTGGCGCTCCAGGGAATTCAAGGGGCTGTTTTTCCTCTCGCACGTCGTCATGGGTCGCATCCGACCGTGTCAGTCGGCGGGCTTCAGCCGGCAGTGGTAGGTGAATTCGGCCTCGGCGACTCCCTCTCCCCCACCGTCGTGGAGAAGGGACGTCACGGTGACCTCGAACCGTCCTCCCGCCGGGAGATTCCCGACCTCCGAGCGCAGCTTCCGCCAGGGGAATTCCGCCACCGCGCGGATTTCTCCACGGGCTTTCCTGCGATAGGAGATCCGCGAGTCCCGGAGCACGAAGACCGATGTGGCGATCCATTCCGCGAGCGCTCCCGCCAGGGAGGCTCCCGCGGCCGCCTCGGCGACGAGGAAGAGCGCGCCGGCGTGCAGGGTCCCGACGTGGTTGAGCACGTCGGTCGACTCCGTCAGAACGGCCACGGCACGGTCCTCGCCGATGTCGACGACCTCCGCCCCCACATATCTCTGGAACGGCACCAGCTCATTGACGAAGGACCGGATCTCCTCCAGGGAGAGCACAGGGGGCCGGGGGGACTCTAAAGGTGGCTGGGAGCTCAGAACCGTCTCCGATCGACACGCGGAACCGGACGGACATGCCGGGGGACCGGTGATCTCCCGGCGGGCTGAGTGGCGGTCACCACCGTCCCGAACCACGGTGATCCGAGTCAAGATCCCCCATCAAAATATGCTTGTATGATTTATTGCCTTCCTTTCCGCGATTTTACGCCGATTTTCTGATCACCCCATCGAGGGTGCGGCACGTCATGCATCATGGGACGGGCGCGCTCCTCGGCCCCGCTCACCGAAGTCGCGCGCGGCGCCACACGCGATGTCACGCGATGTCACGCGATGTCACGCGCAGAACCTTTGCCGCACGAGGAGAGCGAGAATTGCCATGCCGGCGAAGCCGTACCAGCGGCAGGAACGCACGGAAGCACCGGACCGGGACGGCACGGCCGTCCCCGAGGCGGACGGGGCGGGCGGGGCGGTCGGGGCGGACCCCCGGCGCTGGCGGATCCTGGCGGCCCTGGTCGTCAGCCTCGTGCTCGTCGTCCTCGACACGTCCATCGTCAGCGTCGCGCTGCGCACCCTGGCCCTGCCCGCCCCCGACGGCCTCGGCGCCTCCCAGAGCGCTCTGCAATGGACCGTCGACTCCTACACCCTGGTCTTCGCCACCCTGCTGATCACCGCGGGCCTCATCGCCGACCGCGTGGGGCGCAAGCGCGTACTGCTGGCCGGTCTCCTGCTCTTCGGCGTGTTCTCCGCCGCCTCCGCGTACTCCCACACAGCGGCCCAACTCATCGCCGCCCGGGGCGGCATGGGCGTCGGCGCGGCCCTCGTCGTCCCCGCCACCCTCGCCATCATCACCAACGTCTTCCCGCCGCGCGAACGACCGAAGGCGATAGGCCTGTGGGCCGCCTCGGCGGGGCTGGCCGTGGCCATCGGGCCCGTCACAGGCGGCCTGCTGCTGGAGCACTGCTGGTGGGGCTCGCTCTTCCTGATCAACGTGCCCATCGTCCTCGTGGGCGTCGTCGCCATCGCGCTGGTCGTCCCCGAGTCCGCCGACCCGGCCCGCAGGCCCTTCGACCCGGTCGGCATCCTGTTGTGCGTGGCCGGACTCGGGCTGCTCGTCCTCGGCATCATCAAGGGCGGCGAGACCGGCGACTGGGCCGCACCGCCCGTCTGGGCGAACGCGCTGGCCGGTCTCCTGCTGCTGGCCTGCTTCGTCGCCTGGGAGCGGCGCAGCGCGCACCCGGCCCTGGATCTGCGGTGCTTCCGTGACGCCCGATTCTCGGCCGCGGTCGCCGCCACGGCCGTGGTCTTCTTCGGCCTGCTGGGCTCCTCGTTCTACATGATCTTCTACCTCCAGAGTGTGCGCGGCTACACCGCCCTCCAGGCCGGATGCTGCCTCCTCCCCCTGGCCGTCGGGCAGATCGCCCTCTCCCCGCACAGCACGGTCCTGGCCCGCGGTCTGGGAACCCGAGCCGTGTGCACGGCGGGGCTCGTCCTGACCACGCTCACGTTCCTCGGCGTGAGCGTCCTCGACCAGGACTCCCCGCTGTGGGTGTGCGAGGCCCTCTTCTTCCTGATGGGCGGCGCCATGGGCTACGTGATGCCCGCCGCCACCGCCTCGGCCATGGCCACGCTTCCCCCGCAGCGGGCGGGAGCGGGCTCGGCCGTGCTCAACTCCCTCCGGCAGGTGGGCGGCGCCCTGGGGGTCGCCGTCCTGGGCTCCCTGCTCGCGTCCCACTACCACGACCGGATCGGCGACCACCTCGCCCCCGTACCCGCCGCGCTGCACCCCCTCGCCCAGGAATCCGTGGCCGGAGCCCTCACGGTCGCCGACCACCTCGGCCCCGCCGGCCCCGCCCTCGCGGGGCACGCGGTGGACTCCTTCATCGCGGCGATGCGCCTGACATCGTTGGTGGCGGCGGGGGTCATGCTCCTGGGGGCGGTAACCGTCTTCGTCGCCCTCCGCGGCCCACGCCCCCGCACGACGCCCGACACCACCACCGACATGGCGCGGAGCCCCGTGGATCACAGCCAGGTGTAGCGCGGGCCGGCGACGGCCCGGCAGCGCCCACGTTGTCGTCAGTCCGGGGTGTCGTACGTGACGCGGGCGGCCCGGACCTCGTCCATGTGGTCCTCCGCCCAGCTCTTGATCGCGGACATGACCGGCAGCAGCGAGCGGCCGAGCGGGGTCAGTTCGTAGTCGACGCGGACCGGGACGGCGGGGGTCACGGTCCGCGTCACCAGCCCGTCGCGTTCCAGATGGCGCAGGGTCTGCGTGAGCATCTTCTGGCTCACGCTGGCCAGCCTGCGGTGGAGGTCGCTGTAGCGCTGCGGCCCGTCGGCGAGCGCGTTGACGGCCAGGCTGACCCACTTGTCCGCGATGCGGTCCAGCAGTTGCCGGGCGGGGCATTCGGCGAGGTAGGCGTCGTAGGCGGCGCTCGCCTCCGCCCGGCGCTCGGCGGCGGTACGGGTGGGCATGGCTCTCCTTCCGGTGCCGTACGCACCTCGAAGTGCGCACTTCCCGGCGGAGAGTAGCAGTCCATACGGTGTGCGACATGATCTCCGGAGAGAAGACGATGCGGGCGGTGGTCGCCCGCGGTTACGGCGGACCCGAGGTGCTCGAACTGGTGACGGTCCCGCTGCCGGAGCCCGCCCCCGGACAGGTACGGATCCGCGTCGAGGCCGCGACCGTCAACCCCGTCGATCTGGTCACCCGTTCCGGCGTGCTCGTCGAAGCCGGGCTGATGACCGCCCGCGAGCACACGGGCATCGGATGGGATGTCGCGGGCGTGGTCGACCGGATCGGAGCGGGTGTGACGGCGTTCGCGCCGGGACAGCGCGTGATCGGACTGCGCGACCTGCTCGACGCGTCGCTGGGCGCCTACGCCGACCACCTGGTCCTGGACGCCACGGCGGTCGCGCCCGCACCGCCGGGCACCACCGCGGCGGCCGCGGCGACGCTGCCCTTGAACGGACTCACCGCCGTGCAGGCCCTCGATCTGCTCGGCCTCGCCGCGGGCGACACCGTACTGGTGACCGGGGCCACCGGAGCGGTCGGCGGCTTCGCCGTCGAACTGGCGTCGCGGCGCGGCCTGCGCGTCATCGCCCAGGCCGGCACCGCCGACGAGGAGTTCGTCCGAAGCATCGGCGCCGAACGGATCGTCGACCGCGATACGCCGGACCTCGCGGCCGATGTCCGCCGCCTGGCACCGGCCGGCGTCGACGGCGCGCTCGACACGGCGGGGCTCGGAATCCGCGCCCTGGCCGCGGTCCGCACCCGGGGCGCCTACGCCACGGTGGTCGGCGGTTCGGCTCCGGTGCCGTTGCGCGGCATCACGGTGCACCAGCACTGGATCAGTGCCGACGGAGCCGTCCTGGCCGAGCTCGCCGCCATGAATCTGACACTGCGGGTCGCCGACACCCTCCCGCTCGAACGCGCGGCCGAGGCGCACGACCGGCTCGCGGCGGGCGGGATACGCGGACGGCTGGTGCTGGTTCCCTCCGGAGCCCCGTCGTAGGTGACGAAACGTAACCCCTCTGCCCGTCTGCAAACCCCGAGCGCAGCCCGCGCGGACGTACCGCCGAGCAGACCGCCCGGTGATCGTTTCCGGCAGCAACGCAAGCTCTCGATCGGGTGACGGGCCACGGTCGAGTGAATCGCACAACCTCCCACGGACCCCCTGCCCAGCAACGCCGGGCCCGTTGACTCCACCTCGAATTTCCGCACGACACGACGTTCTTGGGAGGCCGTGACCACACCCGTCCGGGGGCCGTTTTTCCGATCACTCGTCCGACCCGCTCGTCAACGAGGAGGCAGAGTGCATCACCACGGGGATCGGTTCACAAATGCTACGGAGGTGCGTTTGCGATTCGAACACGGCCAACCGGGACCTGGCCACCGCGCTGCAACGGTCACGGGGAGGCGGGCATGACGCGGTCACCGCGCTACCGGCTCGTGGTCGACGTGATGGTGCTGATGGTCCGCGACGACGGACGGGTCCTGCTGCTGCGCCGGGCCGGACAGGTCCACGCCTCCGGGCTGCTGTGTCCGCCCGGCGGGCACCTGGAGAAGGACGAGCCCGTCACCGCCGGCGCCCTGCGCGAGGTCGCCGAAGAGGTCGGGGTCACGATCGCGCCGCCGGACCTGGAGTTCTGCCACGCCATCCACCACCGCGACCCCGAGGGCGAGGGCCGCATGGGGATGGTGTTCACCGCGCAGCGCTGGGCGGGCCACCCGTCCATCCGCGAGCCGGAGAAGTGCTCGCAGCTGCTGTGGGCGCATCCCGCCCGGCCGCCGGCGGACTGCGTGCCGTACACCGCCGCCGTCCTGGAGCGGTTCTGCGCCGGCGCCCTGCTGTCCGAGCACGGCTGGCCGACGGGAGGGGCGGCGTGAAGACCACCACCCACGTCAGGGCACCGGGCGAGCGGGCCGAAGGATCGCCCTCGGAACAGTTGCTGTTCGGCGGACCGCTCGTGTACGCGGCACGGTGGAACGACTACCGGTACGCGTACGTCGAGATGTCGTTGTCGGCGATGGCCCTGCGCCACGTCCTCGAGCACGGGGAACTCCGCGAGTCCGGCACCTTCGAGGAACTGCTGGCCCCATCGGCGGCGGGGGTGTTCCGCGAGCTGTACGAGATGCAGGCCCGGCAGTACCGGCACGCCGGGGTTCCGGGACCGCGGCGCCCGGCCGACGCGGCCGACCGGGTGAAGAACGGCGGCGAGCGGTGAGGGGCGTCCCGGCGGGAGGAAGCCTGTGGCGGCACGCGGACTTCGTACGCTACTGGTCCGCGTGCGCGGTGGACGTGGCGGGCAGCGGCGTCACGTCGGTCGCCCTGCCGCTCATCGCCGTCGTCTCCCTGCACGCCACCGTGTGGCAGGTGGCCCTGCTGTCGTTCGCCCAGCGACTGCCGCCGCTGCTGGTGGCCCTTCCCGCCGGGGCGCTCGCCGACCGGCACCGCAAACGCCCCCTGATGATCGGCTCGGTACTCGTCTGCGGCGCCGCGTTCACCGCCGTCCCCGTGGCGGACGCCGCCGGCTGTCTGTCCCTGGAGCTGCTGTACGCGGTGGGGCTGGTGACCTCGACGGCCGGCATCCTCGGGTCCACCCCTCGCATCAGCTACCTGCCGTCCCTGCTGCCCGGCGATCGGCTGCTGGAGGCGAACGCGAGGATCGGCGCCGTCGCGTCGCTGGCCGACAGCGCCGGGGCGCAGCTCGGCGGCGCGGTCGTCACCGTCCTGGGCGCTGCCCGTGCCGTCTGCTTCGATGTCGCCTCCTACCTGGCCTGTGCCCTCCTCCTCGGCAGCATCCGCACCCCCGAGCCGGCACCCGACCGGTCCGCGCGGGAAGGCTCGCTGCGCACCGAGATCGCGGAGGGGGTGCGGTACGTCGTCGGTCACCCGACGATCCGTCCGCTGTTGCTGACCGGCACCGCCTACACCGGGGTCTTCGCCCTCCTCACCACCCTGTGGGACGTGTACCTGCTGCGCGAACTCCACTGCGCGGCCACCGACTTGGGCACTCTGCTCAGCGTGGCGGCGCTCGGCGGGGTCGCCGGCGCGCTCACCGTCCGCCGGCTCGTGGACCGGTACGGACCCGCGCGCGTCATGCTCACGGCCCTGGCCGTCACCCCCTTCACCGAGTTACCGCTGCTGCTCGCGGGGCCGGGGCGCACCGGCCAGGTCGCCATCGCCGGGGGCTTGTTCGTCCAGCTGGCGTGCGCCGCCGCCCAGGGCTCCACCCAGCGCAGCATCCGCCAGGCCGTGTGCGAACCCGGCATGCAGGGCCGCATGCTCGCCACGGGCCAGTGGATCACCTTCGGCACCCGCCCGCTCGCCGCCCTCCTCGCCGGCGCCTCGGGGACATGCCTCGGCCTGTGGAACACCCTGGCCCTGGGCACCACGGCGCTCGCGCTCCCGTTCCTGCTGCTCCTGACCTCCTCGATCCGCGGCCTCCACCACGTCCCGGCCTCGCGTCCCCGTCCCGAAGGAGAACCGGCGTGACCATCGAGATGGGCGCTGCCAGGGGATCAGCGCTCCTGCCGGTGATAGAGACTCCTTGCGCGCGCCAGGTCCACCGTCCCGCCCTCACCGACAGGCAGGAAGTACTTCACCTGCCACGCCTGCGTGCTGCCGGCCTGGCGGTTCGTTGTCGTCACCCATGGCGGGTAGACGCGAAACCCCCGCTTCCCGCCGGAGCCGCCCTTGGACACGATGCCTCGCTCGCACAGCACATCGCGCGGGAACACGAACTGCCCGAACCCGTCACTGTCCCGGCTGCTGATGACGAAGAGATCGACGAGGTCGTCGGCGTCGAAAGGCCGGATCGGGCCCTCCGTGGATCTCTGCCACACGGTGACGAACTGGCCGACCTTGGTGGGAGTGGTCTTGGCCACGCGGAATCTGACCGACAGGCCGTCCAGCGTGAACTCATGCGCCACGTACTCGGCGCTCTCCGCCTCCGGCACCGGATCCGTGCAGGTGAATCCGCTCGGGTCGTACACCCGTTCCTTCGCCGCCAACAGGTCACCGTGAGCCGCCCACGGCTGATTCATCGCCATTCCCTCATCCTGCCATCCATCGAACCGTTTTGCGCGATCGCCTCATACGCACGTCTTGCACGATCGCCCAAATCCTGGGTACTGTCATACCCGTCAACCACTTCGACGGGGGAACACCGATGAACAACGTCACCGCCACGCGATCCGAACTGACCATCGACGGGCGCCGGTTGTCCTACCTGGACTTCGGCGGCACCGGTCGCCCGCTGGTCGCGCTCCACGGGCATCTGTCCGAGGGCGCCACGTTCGCCCACCTCGCCCAGGCGCTGGGTCCCGAGTGGCGGGTGATCGCTCCCGACCAGCGCGGCCAGGGCGAGTCCGACCGCACCGAGGACTACTCGCGCGACGGCTACCTCGCCGACCTCCAGGCCCTCCTGGACCATCTGGGGCTGGACCGCGTCGTCCTGCTCGGCCACTCCCTCGGCGCCATCAACGCCTACCAGTTCGCCGCCCGTCACCCCGAGCGCGTCACCGCCCTCGTCAACGCCGAAGGCCCCGCCGCTCTGGGCCTCGACGGCACGAACCCGTTCGGCTTCCTGCTCTCGCTCCCCTACGACGCGCCCACCCGTGACGAGCTCGTCGCCGGCCTCGGCCAGGCCGCGCCGTACTTCGCCGACCGGCTGCGGCAGAACCCCGACGGCGGCTGGCGGCTGCCCTTCCACCCCCAGGACATGTACCGGTCGGAGGACCAGGTGCACGGCGACCACTGGGCCGACTGGACGGCCACCACCTGCCCCGCCCTCCTGGTCCACGGCACCTCGGGCGTCATCCCGGCCGAGCAGGTCCGCGCCATGACCGACCGCCGCCCCCACACCACCACGGTCGGACTGGACGCCGACCACCTGCTCCCCACCACGGCACCGGAGGCCTTCGCCGAGGCGGTCCGAACCTTCCTGGCCGCCGTCTGACAGCGTCGGCGCCGCTGATGGTGGCACCGCATGCCCCGAGCGCCGGCGGCGCGCGCCCGGCGCGGTCAAGGTAACGGAACGGGGCCGAGAGCACGGAATCAGCCACGTCGTTCCTCGGCCAGGGCTATACCGGTGGCGTGACAGTGCCAAGGGATGTGGATGAAACGCGCGGCGAACTGCGCGACGTTCTCGACCGGTCCGAGGCGTGGCTGCGTGACGCGGCCACCCTCCCCGAGGTCCCGGTGGAGTGGCCGGAGGAATTAAGAGCGGAAGCCGCCACGGTCAAGCGGCTGAGGACACGCGCGGCCTCGACCCTGATCAACGTGGCGCTCCTGGGCGCCTTCTCGTCCGGCAAGAGCTTCCTGCTCAGCGGATTGCAGGGCGGTCTGGAACTCGTCGAGGTGCAGACCGCCGACGGGCAGACGGCGGACAAGTTCGTGGGCCTGCTGCCGTCCTCGCCGGTGCCGACCACGGCCTGTCCGGCCAGCGTGGTGCCGGTGGACGGCCGCCAGTCCACGCTGGACGCGTCCGGGACCGGCTATCTACGGGTGCGTTTCACCGACTCGGCCGACGGCGAGTGGGAGGACGTCGGGAACTCCCCGGCCCCCTCCGTGGTCGCGGCGTACGCCATGCAGGACGCGGACGTCACCAACCGGCTCAGGGAGCACCGGGGCCGCGAGGTCGCCGAGGTCGAGGTGCTCCTGGCGGACTCCCGGCTGCCGGCGAAGTTCTACGACCTGCCCGGCTACGGCTCCCCGAACCCCGTCCACGACCTGATCGTCAGGGCCGCGATGGCCGACGCGGACTGCTTCATGTACGTCTCGCACGCCAGCCGGACGCTCTCCGAGCGGGACCTCGACCTCATCCGCTTCCTCTACGAGCACTACCTGCTCTCCGGCAAGCGGGTCGTGTGGGTGGTCACCGCCATCGACTCGGCGTCGAACCTCGATCTGCACAACGTCGTCGAGTGGAAGGCCACCATCGCCCGCAACAACAGCTACCTCAAGGAGAACTTCACCCTCCCCGACGGCCAGCCGGACCGGGGGTTCATAGGCGAGGGCTTCCTCCCCGTCTCCCCGGCCCTGGAGGCACGCGCGGCCAAGCTCGAGGCCGAGGAGGCCGAGGTGCCCGCTCGGCGAAGCCGCGCGGAGAGCCGGATGGACACCCTGCGCCAGGCGATCGAGGACCTGATCCGCACGGGCACCGGTACCCGGCACATCGCCGCCGTGGCGGCCGAGGCACGTGTCATGCTCGTTCCCCGGCTGCGGGTGATCGAGGACCGGCTGCGGGCCGAACGGCTCGAGATCGACGGGCTGAAGGAACTGCTGGACGGCCAGCAGCAGCGGCTGGAGCTCCTGGACCGGGTCCTGCCACAGCTGCGCGAGCAGCTCGAGAAGAAGCTCCAGACCCGTGTCGGGCGGGCCGTCCGGCCGTTCGGCCGCCTGGCCGCCCATCTCCACGGCGCACTGGACTCCACGATCAGGCAGACCGACGTGAGCAAGCCGGCCAAGGCGAACCAGGTCCAGGTGACGAAGACCCAGGTGCTCCGGACGTGGATGGAGGCCCCGACCGGTCCGGCGACGCTGTGGACCGAGCAGTTCGAAGCGTTCAAACAGGACATGCTGCAGGCCGTCGAGCAGGCCTTCGGCGACAAGGACCTCGCGGGACGGCTTCCCGACTCGGTCTTCGACGTGAACGACCTCTCCCTCCCCCGGCGGGCACAACGCGGGACCAGCGCCCAGGACATCGTCCAGCGCGCCGCGGCACTGGTCGGCATCGTCACCCCCGTCGCCGCGGGCGGCACCTGGCTGTACGGTCTGGCGGCGGCCGGCACCGTCTTCCCGCCCGCCGGGTTCGTCGCGGGCGCGGCCGCGATGATCGTCATGGGGATCCAGTACCGCAAGAGGAGGATCAGCTCGCTCCAGGCCCTCCAGGAGGAGTGGATCGCCGCCATCGACACCGAGGTCACGGCGGTCAAGGAGCAGTTCGCCCTGTCCGCCTCCGTCCAGGGCACCGATGTGATCGATCACCTGAGCGACAACCTGGCCCAGTACCGGGAGCAGCTGGAGCACACGCGCGACTTCGTACGCCTGCGCATCGCCAACCCCGAGAACCAGGTCCGGCAGGACCTGATCGAACAGCTCGACCCCGTCCACGAGGAGGGCCGGGCCATCATCGAAGCCCTGCGGACCCTGGAGCAGGCCTGACACGTCAGAGGGCCGAGGCGCCCGCCGGTCCCCGCCAGGACGGGGGCCGGCGGGTCACCGCTCAGCCGGTGGCGGCGCCGAACCACCTGGGCAGGTGGTCGAGCAGATCCCGCTGCTCGTCGCCGACCCACACCACATGACCGTCCGGCCGCAGCAGAACCGCCGGCACGTCCAGCTCCTCGGCGGTGTCGACGACGTGGTCGATCCGGTCCGCCCAGCCCTCCACCGAGAGCAGGCCGCCGGTCCCGTCGAGCAGCAGGCCTCGGCCGTCGTGCATCAGCTCGTACAGGCGCCCCCGCTTCAGCCGTACGTCCCGCAGCCGCCGGCCGAGCAGGTCGTGGCCCTCGCCGACGTCGTAGCGGACCCCGACCGCGGTGATCATCCCGGTGACGTACTCGTTCACCTCCTCGAAGTCCATCAGCCTCGACAGCAGCCCCCGCAGCGCGACCACGCCCGGATCGGTGCCCAGCAGGGTCATCTGCGCGCGGGTGTTGTCCAGTACGGCGGCGGCCGCCGGGTGCCGCTCGGTGTGGTAGCTGTCCAGCAGCCCCTCCGGCGCCCAGCCGCGCACCTCGGCGGCCAGCTTCCAACCGAGGTTGAACGCGTCCTGGATGCCGAGGTTCATCCCCTGCCCGCCGGTCGGCGGGTGGATGTGCGCCGCGTCGCCGGCCAGCAGCACCCGGCCGACCCGGTACCGCTCGGCCAGCCGGGTGGCGTCACCGAAACGGGACAGCCAGCGCGGCGAGTGCACCCCGAAGTCGGTCCCCGCCCAGGTCCGCAGCTGCCGCTGGAAGTCGTCGAGGGTCGGCGCGGCCGCACGGTCCTCGGCCACTCCGTCGGCGGGCACGCCGATGCGGTACATCCCGTCCCCTAGGGGGATGGCACCGAACCGCAACTGGGTCTTGCGGACCTCCTCGACAACAGCGGCGATCTTCTCCGGCTCTTCGGTCACCCGCATGTCGCCCAGCAGCGTGTCGACCCTGGAGGGCTCGCCGGGGAAACCGACGCCGAGCAGCCGGCGCACCGTACTGCGGCCGCCGTCGCAGCCGACGACGTAGCGCGAGCGCAGAGGTGTGCCCGCGACCAGCTCGACGCTCACCCCCTCCTCGTCCTGGCTCAGCCCGGCCACTTCGTGGCCGCGCCGGATCTCCACCCCGAGTTCGAGGGCACGCTCGTGGAGCAGCCGCTCGGTGACCTGCTGCGCGACGGACAGGCTGTACGGGTGCGCCGTGTCCAGCCCGCCCGGATACGGCTTCATGATGCCGCCGAAGAAACCGCCGACCTGGAACTTCTCGCTGACCGCGAGGAACCGGTCCAGCAGACCGCGCTGGTCCATCATCTCGACGCTGCGCGTGTGCAGGCCGCGCCCGCGGGACTGCTCGCTCGGCTCCGTCAGCCGCTCCAGCACGACCACGTGCACACCGTGCAGCCGCAGTTCGCCTGCCAGCATCAAGCCGGTCGGCCCGCCGCCGACCACGATCACATCAATCATCAAAACCCCCGCTTCCGGCTCAGGACGGAGATTTTGCAGCGTATGGGGGGCCTTGCGGCAAGGCCCCCCATACGCTATAGCTTAAGAAGGGCAAGGAAAGGGAAATCTCCTTGCCCTTACGTGTGCCGCTCCACGTGTGCCGCCTCCACGTGTGCCGTCACTCGGCGAACCGCGCCGCGCACTCCAGCATCAGCGCGTGTACGAAGGCCTGCGGCAGGTTGCCGCGCAACTGCCGCTGGGCGACGTCGTACTCCTCCGAGTACAGCCCGGCCGGCCCGCAGGCGGCGCGGTTGCGCTCGAACCAGCGGAACGCCGCCACCTCCCTCCCCTGCTGGTGCTCGGCCAGCGCGGTGATGAACCCGCACAGCAGGAAGGCGCCCTCGGCCTCCGCCAGCGGCCGGTCGTCGTGCCGGAACCGGTAGGCGAAGTGGTCCTCGGTGAGGTCGTCGACGTAGGCGCGCAACGTGGCACGCGTCCGGGGGTCGTCGGCGGGTACGGCGCCCCGCAGAGGAGGCAGCAGCAGGGCGCCGTCCAGGCCGGTGTCCTCGGGGGAACGCTGCCAGCGGCCGGACGGGTGGAGGCACCGGGCGGCGGTGTCCGCCACCAGGCGGTCGGCCAGCGCGCTCCACTCGGCGGCCCGTCCGCCGGGTGCGCCGGCGGCGACGCCGCGCAGGCCGGCGGCGCACGCCAGCCGGCTGTGCGCCCATGCGCGCGGACGGAGCTCCCACACGCCGGCATCCGGTTCGTCGCGTCGCCGGGCCACGGCGTCCGCGGCGATGACGGCCGCCTGCCAGCCGTCGGCGTCCAGCCGGTCGTGGCGCGCGGCGGTGCCCAGCAGGAGCAGGGCCTCGCCGAACGCGTCGAGCTGGAACTGCCCGCTGACCTTGTTGCCGACGCGGTCGAATCCCCCGGGGTAGCCCGGCAGGTCGAGCTCGCGCTCGTCGGGGATCGTGCGCCCCTCCACGGTGTAGGCGGGCGCCATCCGGGGCCCGTCCTGGTGGAGTCGGGCCGTGACGAACCGCACCGCGTCGTCCAGCAGCGCCATGTCCCCGGCGGCGGCGACCGCTTGGCCCGCGTAGCACTGGTCACGGATCCACACGTAGCGGTAGTCGTAGTTGCGGCCTTCCTCGGCCCGCTCCGGCAGGCTCGTGGTCGCGGACGCCACCATGCCGCCCGACGCCGACGTCAGCCCGCGCAGGACCGCGTACGCCCGGCGGGCGTCGGTCCGGGCGACCGTGTCGTCGAGCGGGGGCACCGCGGCGTGCCAGGCCTCCTCGGTGGCCCGCCACATGGTCGCGGGGTCCGGGGGGTCGCCGGTGGGGCGCCGGTCGCCGATCTCCAGGACCAGGTCGTGGCAGGCCCCGGCCTCCACCGTCAGGTCCAGCGCCGGCCCGTCCCGCCCGGGACCCGGAGGGCGCGGGTCGGTGGGGCAGCCGGACCAGCGCACCGAGAGGTCGCCGACGCGGCCGGCCCACACGCCGTCGGCCTCGCGGGTGAGGTCACGCAGCGGGTACCGGCCGAAGGCGGCGCGGGGGTCGAGGACGACGGACATCCGGGCGGCGTTCTCCAGGGCCATGATCCGCCGCAGGAGCACCGCCCGGCGCGGGTCGCCGGGGAAGGCCAGCGCCTCGCGGCACTCGACGATGCCGTCGTCGGTGACCCAGCGGCTGTGCCAGATCAGCGTGCCGTCCTCGTAGTAGCCGCCCCACACGCAGCGGCCCACCGGCGTGACCACGTACGCGCCCTGCCCGCCGACCAGCGTCGAGAAGACCGCGTCCGAGTCCCACCGGGGAGCGCACATCCACGCGTACTCGCCGCGCGGCCCCACGATGACGCCGCGCTCCCCGTCGGCCAGCAGCGCGTACTGCCGCAGCGGCTGGGGCGCGAGGGCCCCGCCGCCGGGCTCCGCATCGGGTGCCGTCCTGGTCATCGCCGCCACCGGTCCTCACAGCGCCGCGGGAGCGCTGGTCAGACCATTATCCGCCGGTGGCGCCGCGTGAACCAGGTGATCAGGGGAGCATGTCCTCGATCAGGTCGGCGGCGCGGCGTGTGCCGCCCTCGGCCCGGGCGTCGGCGCTCAGCCGGGCCGAGCGGCGGGCGACCTCCGGGTCGCCGACCAGGTCGTGCAGGGCCGTCCTGAGGGCCTCGGCGGTGGCTTCCGCGGTGTCGATGCGGCGGGCCACGCCCAGTTCCACGAGGCGGTCGGCGTTCATGGGCTGCTCGGCGCCCTGCGGCACTGCGATCATCGGGACGCCCGCCATCAGTCCCTCACTGCAACCGCCCATGCCGGCGTGGGTGACGAAGGCGTCCGCCTGCCGAAGGATCGCCCGCTGCGGGACCCAGGAGTGCACCTCGACGTTCGGCGGGACGGCGCCGAGCTCCCTCGGGTCGGTGTACTTGCCGATCTGGAGGACGACGTGCCAGCCGGGCAGGTCGCCGTAGGCCGCCAGGCACCGGCGGTAGAACTCCGGCTGACGGGTGTACGCCGAGCCCAGGGAGATCAGCAGCACCTTCCCGGCGTCCGCCGGGCGGGTCCAGTCGTCGGCGCCCGCGCCCGCGTCGAAGCAGGGCCCGACAAAGGTGACCTCGTCGGTGGGTACCTTGTCGGCGTACGGCTGCATCGCCCTGGTGATCAGCGCCAGGGCCCGCGCGGGACGGCCGGAGAAAGCGTCGACGTCGGTGGTGGACGCCCCGCAGCCGGCGAGCCAGCGCGCGAACCTCGCCCGGTACGCGTCGGCGCCCGGCAGCTGACGCACGTATGCCGCGACGTCCTGGTCGTAGCCGTCCCAGCCCACGAACGTCGGGGACAGCTGGAGGAGGGGCCGGCCCTGCGATTCGGCGAGGGCGCGCGCGGCGTAGGCGGTGATGTCGTACAGGTACAGGTCCGCCGGGTCCTGGTCGTAGACGGCGCGCAGTCGCGGGAGTGCCTGGACGGCGTCGTCGAGGAAGAGGCCCATCGCGGCGATCGGGTCGTCGGGCCAGCGGTTGTCGGCGACCGGCAATCCGGAGGCGCACGGGACGAGTTCGGCGCCGGTGGGCGCGATCAGGTCGGCGACCGCGGGGTCGTTGGCGTAGGTCACGCGGTGGCCGCGGGCGACGAGCTCGCGGATGACCTCGAGGCTGGGCAGGATGTGGCTGACGGCGGGGATGCCGACCATCGCGATGTGGGCACGGCGACGGGACATGGACGCTCACTCATTTCAGATCTACGGCGAAAGTGGCAGGACACGACGGCCCGGCGCGCCGTCCGGCCTCTACGGGAGGCTCGGTCATGGGCGCGCGCGGGCTGCGCACAGAGCGGCACACGGGACGGTGCGGAGGACTGTGCGTGAGGAAGCCGGGGCAGTGCCCCGGCCGTGACGTCGTGTCAGCCGTAGATCTGGTAGAGGTGCATGTGTGCGACTCTAGACCGCCCCGGGGTTCTCGCGCATCGCGTTTTCCAGGTCGTCGATGCTGCCCGACATGATCGTCCGTATGTGGTCGGTGATCCGCTCCGCGGGCCAGTCCCACCAGGCCACGGCCAGCAGCCGGGCGATGTCCCGCTCGTCGTAGCGGGTGCGGATGAGACGGGCGGGGTTGCCGGCGACGATGCCGTAGTCGGGTACGTCGCGGGTGACCACGGCGCCGGTACCGATGATCGCGCCGTGGCCGATCCGTACGCCGGGCATCACCGTCGCGCCGTGGCCGAACCAGACGTCGTTGCCGACGACGGTGTCGCCTCGGTTCGGCAGGCCGGTGAGCAGGTCGAAGTGTTCGGCCCAGGAGCCGCCCATGGTGGGGAAGGGGAAGGTCGAGGGGCCGTCCATGCGGTGGTTGGCGCCGTTCATGATGAACCGCACCCCGGTGCCCAGCGCGCAGAACTTGCCGATGACCAGCTTCTCCGGCCCGTAGTGGTAGAGCACGTTGCGGGTCTCGAACGCGGTCGCGTCGTCCGGGTCGTCGTAGTAGGAGTACTCCCCCACCTCGATCAGGGGGGACTTCACCAGTGGCTTGAGCAGCACCACCCGGGGCTGCCCGGGCATCGGATGGAGAACCGTCGGGTCGGCGGGGACGGGCATGGCAGGTGCTTCCTCGTCTCGGTCGCGTGCGGGTGACCGCTCCATGATCAGGGAGCCGAGCCCGTCGAGGACACCGGTTTTCGCCGGAAAAGCCCCGCGCCCCGTCCGCTGGGCAGCGGACGGGGCGCGGGTGCCGGGTGATGGCCGACGCGGTTACCCGTGTCAGGCCTTCGCGGGCTCCGGAGCGGTCTCGCTCGCGTCGGAGTCCGAGTCGGCGTCGGTGGTGTCGGCGTCCGCGTCGGCGGCCGGCGGGGCGACGCGGTGGAGGCCCTTGAGGTCGTAGAGGCGGGTCATGCCGAAGCCGAAGGCGAGGGAGACGACCAGCGCGATGCCCATGGAGATCCAGGCGCGGGTCAGACCGGCGTCACCCTGGGCACCGTAGTAGAGGAGGGAGCGCATACCGCCGGTGATCGGCCGCAGCGGCTCGAACTCGGAGAGCACGCGGAAGAAGTCGGGCAGCGCCTGGAGCGGGACGGTGGCACCGGCGGACGGGACGGCCATGGCCACGAAGACGATGGCCGACAGCAGCATGCCGGGGATACCGAAGACGCAGAGCAGCGTCAGGGCGCTCACGCCGACGACCGCGATGGTGGCCACGGAGTAGAGCCACATCAGGCCCAGGTGGGAGGCGTCCATGCCGAGGATGCCGACGGTGGCCAGCTGGACGAGGGAGCCCATGAGGACGGAGAGGCCCAGCATGAGGACGATGCCGATGCCCAGCGTGCGCACCCGGCTGGTGTGCCGGAGGGGCTGACGCTGACGGATGGGGCCGAAGTCCGCGTGGAGGTAGCCGAGGAAGGTGTCGACCTGCGAGTTGATGGCGTTGGCGCCGAGCATGCCGCAGACGACCAGGACCAGCGCGTAGTAGAAGGCGCTCAGACCCATGGCGCTGTGGCTGCCGAGCGGGTGGCCGTCGGTGACCTGAACGGCCGCGGGGTCGGCGAGCATGAGCTGGGCGGCCGGGGGAAGCTTGGCGCCCTGGGCCTGGGTGCGCTTGAGGAGGTCCTTGCCGATCTGCGCGGAGGCGGCGTGGGCGGCCTTCTGGGTCGCCTGGCTGGCCATGGAGGAGCCGATGCTGCCGGCCGACTGGTTGGTCAGCACGGTCAGGGTCGGCCGGGCCGGCTGCTTCTGCTGCGGGCTGGTCAGCCCCATCACCGAGGCGGTGAAGTCCTTCGGCACGACCAGCGCGCCGAAGAGCTTGCCCTGGCCGAGCCGCTTGTCGGCCTCGGCGCGGCTGAGGACCTGCCAGTCGAAGCTGTGGTTGCTCTCGGCGTTCTTCTTGATGCCGGAGACGACCTGGTCACCGAGGTTGACGCGCTTGCCGCCCGCCTCGGCGCCGCTGTCGCTGTTGACCAGGGCGACCGGAAGGTCGCGCAGATTGCCCTTGGGATTGACGTTGCCACCCACATAGAGCAGGGCGAACAACATGGAGACCACGGCGAGAATGAGTCCTGATCCGAGCCACAGCTTCGGGCTGCGGAGCGCGGAGGAGGGCTGAGGGGAAGGCATGACCGCTCCGGATGATCACATAGAGTAACTAGATATTTAAGGTATCCAGCACTAGATAGTGGCAGTATCTTCTTAGGGTGTCCAGTCGACGTCGATCCGGCATGGACGCCCTGGGCCGCACCATCAGCGAGGACGCCTCATGAAGATCTCGGAACTCAGCCGCAGGACCGGCGTGCCGGTCGCCAGCATCAAGTACTTCCGGCGCGAGGGCCTCCTCCCCGCCGGCAGGGCGACGGCCGCCACCCTGGCCGAGTACGGGGAGGAGCACGTCCAGCGCCTGCGGCTGATCAAGGCGCTCACCACCCTGGGCGGGCTGTCCATCGCCGGCACCCGCGACGTCCTGACCGCCGTCGACCAGGCCCACAGCACCGACGACACCCTCAAGGCCATCAGCTACGCCCTGCCGGTCCCCGTCACCTCGGTCTCGGCCGGGGACGCCGAGCGGGACGCACAGGCCGAATCCGAGGCCGCCGCCGACGTGGCGAGCCTGATCGCCACCATGGACTGGCAGGTCCCCGACACCTCCCCGCACGTCCTGGGCCTCACCACGGCCCTGCGCGAACTCAGACGGCTCGACGCCGACTACCAGCCGGAGCGCCTCGTCGCCTACGCGGAGCTGGCCCGCTCCATCGCCCGCCTGGACCTCGAGCGCGCGGCGGCCTTCGCCGACTCCCCCACCCTGGCCGAACAGGCCGTCATCGTCCTCGCCCTCTCCGGCCCCATGCTCGAACTGCTCCGGCGACTCGCCCAGGAGGACCAGGTGCGCCGGCGCACGACGGACGGCGGGGGTGCGGGGGAACGCCGTGAGGGCGACCACACGGAAGGTGGCCGCCCTCAGGGCGATTGATCACGTCCGCTAGAGAGGGATGAGACGGAACTCGTACCCGGAGTGAAGTGCGCCCGGGCTTCCGAAGTCAGCCTGGACGTTGCGGTGGTCGCCGCCGTCGTTGTACACGAAGACGTTCGCTTCGCGGCCGTCGTCGTGCATGGTGTTCCAGATCTGGAACTTGGTCTTCCCGTTGAGGAAGTTCCTCAGCGTGGACAGGTCTCCCTGGCCGAACGTGTACGCGTTGAACGTGATGCCGTCGGTACCGCTCGTCGTGAACTTCTTCTGGCCGTTGTACGAGACGTCGATGTCCTGGGTCGCCTGGAGGAACCCGTTCACGGTGAGTGCCTGCTTCGCGATGAGACCCTTGTTCACCGTCAGGCCCTGCAGATCGCTGGAACCGCCGACCGTGAGTGCCTGCTTGGCGTCGACGTCCTGGTGCACCGTGAGCCCCTGGAGGTCGGTCGAGCCGCCGACCGTCAGTGCCTGCTTGGCGTCGATGTCCCCGTGCGCCGTCAGCCCCTGGACATCCGTGGCGCCCGTGACCGTGACCGGGCCGTCCACCTCCAGCCCCGTCAGCTTCGGGTTCCTCACCGTGACCGTGGTCGTCTGGTAGTGCGTGGTCCCGCCGGTGACGTACGAGAGCTGGAAGGTCGTGTCGCGGTCGATCGTCGCGGTGTACTCGCGCTTGTCTGCCGAGTGCGTATTGCCCCCGTACGCGACCTTGTAGTCGAGCGTGGACGGGCCGTTCCACGTAAGGCGGACCGAGCCGCCGGCATCCACCTCCAGCTTGTCCGCCGTGAAGTCGGAGACCGCCATCACCGGGATCTTCGGGGCCGGGAACTTCTTGATCTTCAGCTTCTTGAAGCGCGGGCTGTCGGGCCACGTGTCCGTGTTCGTCGTGGCGACCTCGCGGACCTCGATCCGGGCCGTGCCGGGGTGTGAGCTGATCTTCAGGTTCTCCAGCGTGATGGTGATGCCGGAGACGTCGACGGCCACGTCGGCCTTGTTCGGCTTGGCCACGAAGTGGGCGTAGTCGCCCGGCGGCAGGAGGGTCTGCGTCCCCGGCTGGATGCGCTGCACCGTCCAGTCGGGAGCCTGTCCGTCGCCCGCGTCGGCCTCGACCAGGCTCTGCGCGAGGTCGCCCTCGGGCAGGGAGAAGACGATCTCGCGGCAGTAGACGGTCTCGCCACCGCCGTTCGAGACCACGATGTGCAGCGCCGTGGCGGGGTCGTCGCTGCCGGTCGTCGCGTACAGCGGGAACGGTTCGCTGATGAGGGCGTAGTCCAGCAGGGGGGCGTCCGGCTCGCTCACGGAGTCGGCTCCTTTCACGATGGGGTTCAGGTGCTGGTGGCGCGAAGTCACTTGGTGTCGAAGCCGCCGGTCAGCCGCAGGAAGCCGGTGCGTACGGTCGGGCCGTCCTCGTCCAGCCGGGCCTTCTGGTCGATCTGCACGATCGCCTCGTGGGCCCACCGCGGTGCGGGGCCGGCGCCGGCGGGCGCGTCCGGCACGACGAGCTCGGCCCAGTCCCAGGTGCCCTGCGGTGCGGTGGGGTGCGGCATGGCGAGGGCGTTGACGAAGCCGGCCGACCCGTCGCCCGGTCCGCCCACGTCCTTGGCCGGCACCTTCCGTGTCGTGGTCAGCACGGGGCTGAGCCGCAGCGCCACCCGCATCGCGGCCATGGCCGTGCGGGTGAAGCGCGTCGGAAGCTGGAGTTCCGTCACCGGCAGGATGTCCGTGGTCGCGTGGACCGTGGCCTGCGGGTCGAGCAGCAGCGTGAGGTGCGTCAGCTGCGTGGAGTCCGCCCGCAGCCGGGGCCAGGTGGTGTCGGCGATCTCCGCCACGTAGTCGGTGCTCGTGTCCGGCTTGGCCACGGAGTAGAACGTCCCGTAGTCGGCCTCGGAGAAGTAGCCGATCAGACCGTCGCCCTTCTGCCCGGCGTTGCCGAGCCGGACCGGCCACCGGTAGTCGAGGTGGGCCATCTCGGGAGGCGTCGCCTGCCCGTCGGGACGCGTGCCCCACGCGGCCTGCGTCTTCCAGTCCAGCGCGTACTGCCAGCCCGCGTCGGCGACGGGCAGGCCCTCCAGCTCGAAGCCGAGCCGCGCGCGGACCAGGGCGAGCGGGCGCCCGAGGAGCGCGCCGAGCACCTCGTCGCCGTACGGGTTGCCCGGGTCGATGCCGGCGAGCGCGTGGTCGACGGTGGCCAGCAGGTCCGCGAAGGCGTCCGGGCCCTTCGCGGTCAGCTCGCGGGCGAACGCGTGGAGCTGCGGGCGGGTCGCGCGCAGGTCGTCGATCGTACGCACCTGGGAATCCGGCAGGGGGCCCCAGGCCAGCACGGTCGTCACATCGCCCGAGCCGCCCTCGCGGAGTTCGAGGCGCAGTTCGCCCAGCGGTTCACCGGTGGGCGCGTAGCACAGCAGCGAGCGGTCGACGTAGTTGGGGACGATCCACGCGCCCACGGGTGTGGTGTTCGCGGTCAGGTCGACGAGCCGGGCGTCGTCGTGCTCGTCGACGAAGTCGAACCGCAGCCGCGCCGGCTGGAGCAGGCGCGGCGGCAGCTGGACGAACCGGCCCGGGTTCTTGGTGTCGACGTATGTGTCGTCGGTGTGGAGGCTGTCGCCCACCTTCGGAAGGAAGTTCTGCGCGTCACCGGGCAGCAGGACGTCGAGGTTCTGGCCGAATTCGTCGACGATGCTCAGCCGGCCCAGCTCGAACTGCCCGGCCCGGATCTGGGTGAAGCCGGAATCCTGCCAGCCCTTGAACGGCTCGGGCAGCCTGCCCGGGTTGGGCAGGTGACGGAACGCGTCACCGACGAGCTCGCCGATCCGGCCGGGCGGGCTCACGCCGGGGGCCGGGTCGCGCAGGGCGAAGGCGTCCGTGAGCCCGTCCAGCCGCTGGGAGAGCAGGTCCAGGTCCTTGATCTGCGCCGCCGCCGTGGTGAGCGCCTCGGCCGTCGCCGCGTCGGGGTGGTCGGCGGCGTGCCGTTCGAGTCCACCGCTCAGGGTGTGCTGCGGCAGCGGGACGAGGAAGCGGCGGCCGGTCACCTCGATGGCGTCGGCGGCGGGCGAGCCCTTCTTCCAGTGGTAGGTGCTGCCGTCGAACGTCCAGTTCGGGTCGTCCAGGTCGCCGTAGGGAACCTGCCAGTGGTCGACCCGCCACTGGAACAGCAGCGGCTTCCAGGGCTGCCGCCAGGGGGCCGGGGCGATGTCGGGGGTGTACGCGCCCGCGTTCTTCGGGTCGAGCACGCACGCGAACTCGATCAGCAGGGCCGTCACGACCGACGGCAGTCCGCTCGTGCGGAGCGAGGTGAAGGGGTTCGCCCGTCCGTCGTCGACGATCTGCGACGGCATGCGGCAGACGAGGGCACCGTCGTTGCCGGCCAGCGGCTTGTGCGGGGTGTGGCTCCTGGCCCCGGCCAGTACCACCGTCGGGTCGGTGACCTGGTAGAACGGCGGCAGTGCCTCCTGGCGGAGCTCGTAGCCGTCGGGCAGCGGGTGGCCGGCGACGCAGTCGGTGATGGCCTTCCGCTTCGTGTTCCGCAGGTCGTCCTGGGCGGCGGCCACGTGGGCGGCGAGGCCGTCCGGGTTCGCCGGGTCGATCTCGGCACGCAGCCGCTCGCGGCTGTACTGGGGCGGGATGAGCGGCAGGCTGTGCATCCACCACAGCGCGTACAGGCGTTTCTGGAGCGCGAAGAGTTCCCGTTCCGCCTGGTCGTAAGCGCTCTGGTGGCTGTTGAGCTCCGCCAGCCACGCCTCGTGCTCGGGCGTCACGCCGGACCATGTGACCGACGCCGGGTCGCCGGAGGGGTTGCCCTTGCCGGAGGTGTCGGCGAGCCGCCACACGTAACCGCCCGGCAGCTGCTGGAACCAGCCCTTGTGCAGGGCCTGGGCCACGGCGACGTCGCCGTCGGGCTCGTCGAGGGTGTGCAGCAGGCCCTTGGCGAGGACGTGCAGGAGAGCGGGATCGGTGGTGTGGTCGACGGCGTTGCCGGAGCCGGCGGGCAGGGCCGCGCGGGCCTTGGCGATCAGCGCGGCGTGCGCCTCGTCCGCGCTGCTGCCGACGGCGACCCGGTCGCTGACGTCCGTCTTCTCCGGGCGGTCCGAGTCCGGGGCCGCGCCGTCGCGGTCCCACCGCACCTGGAGGGCTCGCCCGCAGTAGGTGGTGCTGCCGGGCGTCCAGCCCTTCGGCAGGTCGGCGACCGTCCAGCCGAGGCCGGCCAGGGCGGAGTCGACCGTCGCCCCCGCCGCGTCGAGACGGCGGCGCAGCTCCTCCTGCGCCGGGTCCGAGTACCAGCCGACGACCTGGTAGTTCACGGTCGCGGAGTCGACACCGGTCAGCGGGTCGTGCAGCGAGAAGACGTCCTCGTGGTACGGCTGGTAGACGTGGAAGGTCATGATGCCGGGGCCGACCGCGGTGAGGAACAGCTCCTTGCGCGAGGCGTCGGTGGGCTCGCTCCACGCCGTTCCGTCGGCGCCGATGGCCTGCTTCCTGCCGATCTGCGTCGTGATGATCGTGGAGCGGTACGGCGTGGTCGCCGGGTCCCCGGCGTTCGCCCTGACGGGGTGCATGAAGCGCGACGTGCCCTGCTTGGGGTCGAGGAAGTCGCTCTCCACGACCCAGCCGGTGGTCAGGTCGTCCCTGCCCTGGACCTGCCGGACCACGAGCCAGCGGTTGGGCACGAGCGGGAACTCCGTACGTCCGCCCGCGGTGCGCGCGGCGCCCTGGCGCAGGGCCTCCGGCAGTTCCCAGCGCACGTAGACGCCGTCGTACTGCTTGTACTCGTCGTCCTTCTCGTGCTCCTTGGTGGCGTTCCACTGGTCCTCGTTGGTGAACGGGGACACCTCGGGGCTGAGGCTGTGGCGCAGCAGGTTGAAGTCGGGCCGCCAGCGGCGGAAGCCCTGGCCGTCGCGTTCGCGCAGTTTCTCGTTGACCACCAGGGCGTCCACGTTCACCGGGACGATGAGGGTGTCGTCGCGGTCAGCCATTGGGGTGGTCTCCTGTCGTGGTGGGGTTCTGCTCGTCGGCAGCGGTGGTGAAGGTACGGCGCTGCGCGGCGTTGATCATCTGGATGGCGAACTCGGCGGGGGTCAGCGGCCGGTCCGTGATGCCCAGGGCGCTTCCCAGACCGTCGGCGAGTGCGGTCACGTTCAGCACGGTGTCGCCGGGGGCTCGCAGGTAGTCGGTGAACTTCTTGGGCGACACCGGGAACGGATACCGCTGCGGGTCCAGCTCCTTGCCGAGGTCGTCGCCGGAGAGGGCGCGCAGCCGGATGATGCCGTCCTTGATCGGGTCGGTCTCGTCGTCCTGGTTCGGTTCGTCGATGCCGAAGTGGACGCCCTGTTGCGGCTCGGCGAGCTCGACGCGGCCCGGGACGCCTTCGACGAGGACGAGCAGGACGTCGTCGGCGAGCGCCTCGCGGCGCAGCACCGGCAGGGTCTTCTCGCCGTCGGTGGCCGTGGGGTTCGCGTACGGGCGGACCTCCAGCGCGGGCCAGCCGCTGACGAGCTGGGAGCGCAGCAGCAGACCCGTGACCGGCGCGGCGAACGGAGGCAGCGGGGCTTGTCCCCGGGGCCCGAGGACCAGCTCGTCCGAGGTGAGGTCGAAGGAGTGGGACAGTCCCACGCTCAGGGCGCCGTCGAGCAGTGTCGCGGTCCAGTCGGGGTCGACGTAGAAGAAGCGCAGGCTCTCGGCGGGCAGCATGCGCGTGTCGGGCACGAGGTGGGCGAACGGCACACCTGCCAGGTTGCGCAGGTCGAGCAGCCGGTTCCGGACGAGGGCGAGGTCGTCGTCGGCCGGATCCACCAGCGGCGCGTCGGCCGCGGTGAGCTTCGCGTGGAGGTCCGCGTCGGCGCGCAGACGCTCCACGGTGAGCCCGGCGGTGACGGGGAGTGCGGTCGCGGCCGGTACGGGGGTGACGGCGGGGCGTCGTACGGGGGCGGGGGCGCCGTCGGCCGGCGAGGCGGGGGCCGGCGCGGTCAGAACCTCCCCCAGGTGGCCGGCGAGACCGTTCGTCACCAGGTGCTCGACGCGCGCCCGTGCCCCGGTGGTGGCCGTCGCACGGGTCTTCTTCTCCGCCGCCCGCTGCACCTTGCCGCGCAGGCGCAGCAGCGCCGCGCCGAACTGGTGATCAGCCAGGGCGACGCCCCGCCCGGCGGTGAACGCGGTGGCGAGGCTGACGTCGAAGACCCCGTACTGGTCCAGGTGGATCAGGGCCTCCGCCGCGCACCGGCGTCGCTCGCGATCAGTCTGCGGCTCGGCCGGCTGGGGGGTGAACGGGCCCCGGTACCAGCCGAAGGTGGAGCGGCCGGACTCCGTGCGGCACGAGAGGGGCAGGTAGCCCTTGCCGAGACGGTCGGCGACCTCCTGCTGGTCGGAGCCGGACAGCGGACGATCGGGCAGCGGCACGCGCAGCAGCAGCGCCGAGCCGTCCGGGCCCTCGGTGTCGACGAAGTGCTCGGTCAGCGCGGCGAAGCCGGGGGCGTGGTCGGGGATCGTCTCGAACGCCCACGACCAGAGCGAGATGAGCCGTACGGCCTGCTCGGGGCCCTCCGTCTCCTTGGCTCCACCGGGCAGGTACGGCGCCCAGCCCTCCAGGGACACGAGGTGGGCGACGTAGCGGCCGCCGGCGGCGCGGGGCAGCCGGTTGCCGACGACGACCGCGTAGTCGCCGACCTGGATCAGGTCGTCGGTCAGCGTCACGCCCTGGTGCTGCTCGTCGACCCGGCGGACGTGGGAAAGGAAGGGCAGTTCGGCCTGGGTGGGGGCGACGGCCCGGAAGACGGTCCGGGGCACCAGCACGGTGCGGCACACCGTCTGCTTGTCGGCATCGGTGATCGGGTCCGCGTGCTGGTCGAACGGGGGCAGGAGGACGCCGTCCTCGGTGCCGGTCAGCTGAGCCACCGTCCGCGCTTCGGTCTGTCCGAGGCAGTGCGGGTCGGTCACGGGCAGATCGCCCTCGCCGAGGACGAGGAGGGCCAGCCACGGCAGGCGGGTGCCGTCGTTCGCCGTCGTCTCGTCCCGTTCCCACGGCAGGGTGGCCCGGTCGAGGGTGACGTGCGGCAGCACGTCGTCGTAGAGGCCGGTGGCGCCCGGCGTCGGGTACGCGCCGTGGATCCACTCCGGCTGCACGGTGAAGCGCGGCGCGCGGACCTCCACCTGCTGGGTCACCGGGGTGCCCAGGTAGTCGTCCGTGTCGACCCGCTTGCCGTCCTTGGTGAGGGACTGGTGCGCGGTGAGGACGTACCGCCCCGCGGTGAGCGCGGGCACCAGCGAGTCGACGAACTGGACGTTCAGCGACGGGTCGGGGTCCGGGGTGTACTCGGGGTGGCTCATGCCGCACCGCCTTCGGTGACTCGGGTGACGCTGGGGGCCGCCGGGGTGTCGGTGACGGTCGGCGGCACGGTGACGGCGAGCGCCACCGGGTCGTCCTTGAGGGGGACGGTGTCGGGGAGCGGGACCGGCGGGTTCGAGGCGACGTCCACGACCCGGATCTCCCGCGACTGTGACCGGGCGACATAGAGCCGGTCGCCCGCGGCGGACAGCGCGAGCGCGATCGGCCGCGCGCCCACCCACACGGGTTCGGCGGCTTCCCGCGGCCGGTCGCCGCTCGTGTCGAAGACGGAGACCGTGCCGGTCACGGCGTTCGCCACGTACAGCCGCCCGCCGTCGGCCGAGGCGACCAGGGCGCTGGGTCCGGTGCCCGTGCGCAGGGTGGCGGCGACGGCCTTGGTGGTGACGTCGATGACCGTCACCGTCGACGTGGCTTCGTTGAGCGCGTACAACCAGCGGCCCTTGGGGTCCACCCCGAGGCGGGTGGGGTGGGGGCCCGCGGGCAGGTCGTCGCCCGGGCTGGACGTGGGGTATTTCCCGTTGGTGACGTCGACCTGGGTGACGACGTTCAGCTCGGGCTTGGCGACGTACACGATCTGCCGCGTGGCGTCCCACCTGGCCGCGGGGACGACGTCGCCGATGGCGGCCTGGAGACCGAAGTCCCACTTCTTGACCGGTACGTCCGGTCGCATGTCGAGCACGAGCAGCTGCTGCGACTGCGTGGCGGTGACGTACGCCCACGCGTTGTCGGGCGAGACCGCCGCTCCCCGCGTCTGCTGGTAGCCCCAGATGCGGTCGTGGAACAGGGACTCGGTCTTTCCCGGCGGGTTCGCGGAGATGTCGCGCACGTCGATGTTCTGGTCGTTGTCGACAGCGCACAGCCGGTGGCCGCCCGGGCTGACGGCGAAGTGGAACGGCGCGGAAGCCGTCTGCGCGAACTCCAGCGCGACGGGCTCGTACGGGGTCAGGCTCTGCGCGTCGACGGGCGTGACGGTCGCTCCCTCGCCCAGTACGTACAGCCGCTCGCTGGCGGTCGGCTTGCCCGGCACCGGGGGTGCGGGCTGCGCGGTCACGTCGCCGGCCACCAGTCCGTCGGTGGCGGTGAGCCGCTCGTTGGTGCCGGGGCTCACGTCCAGGTAGTCCATGGCGGCGAAGAGCCGGTCGCGGGACTGGTCGACCAGCGCGCCGGTCCGGCCGCCGGTGATGGCACCGAGGTTCGCGCGGAGCTCCGGAGCCGGCGCGGCGGCGGCGGCGAGCTCCACGGCGACGGGCTGTGCGGCCCCGGCCGGGGTGGCGATGGCCGACTCGACGACGGCCCGCACCGTGGTCGGCTTCACCAGCGGCAGCTTGCCATTCGGCGTCCGGTCGTCGTGTGCGATCGTCCCGGCCTTGACCGGCCCCGGCGTGCTGCCCTCCGTGGGCGCCGGAAGCCGCAGGTCGACGCCCGTCAGCTGGTCGTCGACGCGCTGCTTGCTGCCGGTGGTCAGCTTGCCGTCGTACGGGCCCCACAGCGCGGCGGGCAGGCTCGCCACGTTCGGTGCGGCGCCCCACAGGCTCAGGTCCTGGGCGACGGACTCCTTGGTGAGCGAGAGGGTGAGCGTCGAGTCCAGCTTCTCGCCGCCGTCCCACAGCGGGCGGATGTCGACGTCCGATCCCGTGATCGGGTGCTGCTTGTCCTCGCCGAGGTACAGCGTGCCGATCGGTACGGCCGTGCGCACCGCGAAGGAGAAGGCGCCGGTGCCGACGGTCCACAGCCCCGGCTCGTCCTTGGACTCCACCGGCATGAGCCCGTCCACGGGCACCAGCCGGACGGCGTCCTCGGCGGCGGGCAGCTGCTTGACCACATCGGACCAGGGCGCGGCCTTGTCGTCCCTCGCGCTGCCGTCACCGAAACCGATGGTGAAGGAGATGAACCAGAGGTGGACGGTGACCTCGCCGCCCGTCGGCGGGCCCCACAGGTGCAGGGACGCGCCGACCTCGACACTGATCGTCTCGCGCACCAGCCACAGGTCGAGCACGAAGCTCACGCCGATGCTCACGTCGATCTCGGCGTCGAAGTGGAAGGGAGCCCACTCGATCAGGATGTTGGCGTGTGCCGTCAGCCAGGCGTGCAGGTCGCCGGAACGGTAGTTCACGTCCAGCGCACCGCCGGCCATGATCGCGCCGGGGGTGAGGGCGAAGTACGAGCCGCCGCTGATGGTCAGCTCGGAGGAGACGGGCCAGTTGAAGCCGAGTCTGGGCACCCTGGGGTAGTGCTTGGGCAACGACTTCTCGAACTCCGGGTGGTAGCCGCCCAGGGTCAGGACGAAGTCGCCCACGTTGGCGCCGTCGAACCACGTGTACAGCGCGAAGCCGCCGGTCAGGACGCAGTCCTCGGACAGCAGGAACGATCCGGGAGCGAGCTGCGCGGTCAGCTTCAGTACGCCTTCGCTGGACCGGTACTTGGCGGACAGCCCCAGCCGCACCCGGGCGTACGCGGGCAGAGACGGCTCCTTGGGGAACCGTGCCTCCGCCGTGCCGAGCACCGCGACGGCGAAGTCGTCTCCGACCTCCAGGACCAGCAGCGCCTTGCCGTCGATGAACTCGAAGATCCGGAAGTCCAGCCCGGCGGCGAACCACACCTGCCCGGCCGCCGGACGCACCCATGCGTCCTTGCCGCCTCCCATCAGCGTGTCCAGGATCCGGAGCGGATCGGTGGTCGTCAGGTCCTTCAGGAAGGGGAAGTCCAGCACCTGGTCGCCGTCGGGCAGCCGCAGGTCGGTGTTGAGTCCGAACCCGGTCGAGATCCCGGTGATCTGGACCGGGGGCGGCCCGCCGAACTCGCCGTTCACCTTGCCGAAGAGGAAGAACGACGGCTGGTCGGGGTGCGCGGTGGGGCGTGCGTACGCGCCCAGGGCGGTGAGGCCGAACTCCTCGGCCTTGACGGCGAGCGCGCCCTCGACCAGCGGGTCGTAGGCCTCGTTCGCCTTGACCACCAGCGCGCCCTCGACGGCCAGCGGCGGGCGGGAGTAGCCGACGCTCAGCCCGTCCAGCCGGACGTGCGGGACCGTCGGGTGGGCGAGCTCGACGCCCAGCCCGAGGCCGTCGACGCCGATGGTGAGGCCGGCCATGCCGAGGGAGGCGTCGAAGAGCACCCAGACGGTGCCGTCGGCGAAGCCGGCGCCGACGCGGCGCACGGTGAGCGGGCCGACGGAGCGCTGGACGCCGATCCAGGCGACGAGCGGGAGGCCGCCGCCGCTGTCGCTCTTGAGGGGGCCGCTCCCGCTGCCCTCGGTGCTCGCCGTGAGGGCCTTGCCGCCGCTGCGGCCCGCGCCGCGCACGGCGAGCGACGTCGTCCCGGTCCGGCCCGGCAGCTTGAGGTCCACGGTGAAGGCCATGCCCTCGGCCAGCCCGTCGGCGGGCAGCTGGGGCAGGGTGCCGTCGGCGGCGGTCAGCGCCTTGTTGAGCTGGGTGACGCGGTCGGCGGTGAGGGTCTCGGAGGCGACGAGGGCGCCCAGCCCCCGCAGCCCGATGTCCTCCGCGTCGGGGATCTGCCCCTGGAGCAGGGGCACTTGGGAGAGCCGGGCGTCCAGGCCCAGCCCCACGCGGACGGCCCAGGCGCGGGTGCCGCCGGTGGGCTGGTCCGAGACGACGACCAGCGAACCGCCGCTCTTCTCCTTGGCGGCGAGCACGATGGCCTTGCGGGCCGTGGTGTAGCCGACGGTGATCTCGTTCAGGGTGCCGAGGGCGGCCAGCACCTGGTCCGCGGACGGGTCGGAGATGCCGAGGAGGCCGGCGAGATCCGCGAAGGTGACGCCCTTGGAGTCCGTGCAGCTCGCGGTGAACTCGGCCTGCTGGACGTCCCGGACGGTGAAGGTCAGCTCGCGCCCCGGGGACACCTCCAGGGCGAGGCTGCCCTCGTACCGCTGGTCGTAGCCCGGCTGCCCGTCGGTGCGCTTGGTGAGCTCCACCGTGACGTCGAGGTCCGCCCCCACCGCTCCGAGGGGGAACGTGGCCTTCGCGTGCAGCCCGAACTTCTTGGCGGCGCTGTCGTACGTGACCTTCAGCTGCTCGACGGTCACGTCCTTCAGGACGGGCGGCGGCTGGATCCCGAACGCGGCGAAGGCGTCGCCCAGCCCGAGGTGGGAGGCGTCCAGCTCGAACTGCCAGCCGGCCCCGGTCGCCCAGGTCCCGTGCACGTCCACGGTCGCCTCGCCCAGCTTCCAGGTGGCGGACGCGTCGGCCGTCGTCGTGTCCCCCGCGCGGGCGAGGCTCAGGGTGACCTCGGACAGGGCGATGTCGTCGGTGACGTGCCAGACGTCCTCGACGTCCAGGTCGATGCCGTAGCCCCAGGCGGGGCCCCGGCCCAGTTCCGCGCAGACGTCGAGGCGCGTGACCTTGAGGTCCTGGGGTACGGGGACGCCCGGGAAGCGGTCGGCGAGCAGGGCCCCGACCGGCAGCGGGCCGACCAGAGACCCGCTGAGGGACTTCTCGGGCAGGCTCAGCCCGACGTCCACCGCGATGTCCTTGGCGAGGGTGACGCGCCCGCCGAGCACCACGGCCGCCGCGCAGCTCTTGCCCAGCGGGTCCGCGACGGTGAAGTCGGCGTGCAGGTCGTCCAGCGCGATGACGCCGGGCAGCGGCTCCCAGGTGCGGCCGAGAGCGAGCCGCATGCCGGCGGCGAGCCAGCGTACGGTCGGGGCGCCGCCGCCCTCCGGCTCGTCGAGCGCGAAGTTGAGGGAGAGCCGGGTCAGGCCGAAGGAAGCGCCCTGGGCCACGTCGGCCGGGATCAGGTCGAAGCCGCCGTCGGGCAGGTTCGCCCAGGGGCGCAGGGCGTCCGGACCGGACAGGGGTACGGCGTCGAACTCGCCCGCGAGCCGCCAGCTCTGCCCGTCGTTCGCCGGCGGGTACCCCCAGACGTACGGCCGCACGGCCGCCGTCCTGTCCGGGAACAGCAGCTCCACGCCGCAGCCGACGGCCGGCTGGGGGCCCGCGTCGCCGCCGGGCTCGATCCCGAAGACCAGGTGCTCGGGTCCGAGGCCGATCCTGTCCAGCGCCGCGGGGATCGACGCGAGGTCGGCGGGCAGTGGCGCGCCGCCGGGCAGAAGGGTGACGTCGACGCGGACGCCCGCGACGTTCTGCCCGCTGTCGTCGGGCAGGAAGACGACGTGGGCGGCGGAGGCGGCCTGGCCCTGCAACGTGACCTGGCCGGCCACCCGCAGGTCCCCGGTGTCGACGGACGTCACGTCCTGGACGTCGAGCACGGCGTCGGGCAGGAAGCGGGCGAACAGGTCGTGCGCGGGATCGAGTTGGAGGAAGGCGGAGTCGACGCGGAGGTGTCGGTCGCCGCGCGCCCGCTCCAGGGCGGCGCGCAGATCTGCGATGGTCAAGGGCATGGTCTGGTTCCTCCTACTCGTACCAGATGTCGAAGGAACCGGGCGCTGCGTCGTCCAGCCGCAGGTGCCAGTCGACGCCGCGCCAGCCGGTCGCCGCGCCGGTCGTGTTCGGCACGGCCATCGAGCTGAAGAGGGAGTCCGTCGCCGGTATGTGCACGAAGGGGCCGCGGGGGCCGCCGGTGTCGTCCTGCACGACATACCCCCAGTTCGCCGGGGTCTTCGCCGCCGGATCCGGAATACCGTGGGCGGTGCGCACAGTCCGCCAGTGGGGCAGGAGGCGGTTGATGATGTTGCTGCGCGTGCACGTCGCGGTCTGGCCGCCGAACGCCTTGGGGCCGGTGCTGACGAAGAGGCCGTCGGGGGTGGTGTGGTCGAGCCAGGCGTTGTCCGTGGACGACACGCTGCCGTGGTGTCCGATCTTGAGCCAGAGATTGTTCTCCCGCTCGCACAGACGGTCCGGAGTGCTCACGAGATAGCGCTCGTTGAGCCTGACGGCATCGGCCATGAGCAGGACCTTCTGGCGCTTGCCCTTCGCGTCCGGCTCACCGCGGACGACGGTCACCAGACTGGAGGCGTTGGCGATGGCCGCCTTCTTGCCGCTCTCGAACTTGTCCCAGTCATTGGGGCCCTCCGGCCCGAGCACGCCGCCGAGCATGTACACGTTGGCACCCACACCGGTGCCCGGCAGGATGGGCTGAGGCGACGAGGGCATGTTCTCCTGCTCCGGCTCGCTCAGCACCTGCTGACCACTCGGCCCGCCGAGTGTGTCCCAGTGGTGGAACAGGGTCCATAAGAAGTCGCCGCCGCGCTCGCCATAGTCACTTGGGTGGAGCGCGTACTTCACCTGTTTGATCGTGTATTTGAGCTGTGGCGGGTTCAGATCCGACAGCAGGACGTGTTCCAGCAGGTTGAAGTGGTCCTCGTCGGGGTGGGTGACGACCAGGCAGTCCAGGGTGTAGGGGTTGGCCATGCGGCTGAGGTAGTGATCGAGCTTGGCCCGCAGCCGGCTGACCATCTGGTCCTTGGCGGATCCCGTCACCGTCGAGGGGAGAGGGTTGAGGGGGGCGAGCGGCTCGGTCGAACCGCAGTCGATGAGCACGGCGTGCGTGCCCACGTTCTTGTTTTTCCGGTCGTAGAACCAGAGCAACGTGCAGTCACCCTGACCGACATTGAAGAAAACGACCTCGACCGGCATGTACCTCTCCGCGCCACGGGAACCAGGACGTCCCGGTCGCCTCTTCGCACTTCAAGGCCGGGACAAGGGAGAATCATGGCCCGCGTCGAAGACCTGTCCGTGCGCGCGTACACCTTTCCGGACAGGCAATGTTTGATCATGATCACGCCACCCGAGGCCGAATGCGTACGTGCCGCCGACGACGCCCCCGTGCGGCCTCTGCGCCACGATTCGGCTACGCGGAGCGAAGGCCGTGCGGCGGGCCGTGCGCCCGCCGCCGGGAATCTGTCCGAAAGATCGACCAGGCGCTCAACCCTGCGCGGCGGGCCGGACGACGATGTCGTTGACATCCACGGCGGCCGGCTGCCCGATCGCGTAGGCGATGGCCTCGCCGATCGCCTCCGGCGGGATCGCGAACCGCTCCTTGGCCGAGTTGAGCTCCGCGCGCACCCGCTCGTTGGAGACGGCGTCGACGAAACCGGTCCGTACGAAGCCGGGCGAGACGACGGTGACCCGCAGGTTCCCACCGGCCTCCTGCCGCAGCCCCTCGGAGAGAGTGCGCACCGCGTTCTTGGTCGCCGCGTACACGGCCTGGTTGGGCACGACGCGCAGGCCGGCGGTGGAGACGACGTTGACGAAGTGGCCGTGTCCCTGCTCGCGGAAGACCGGCAGGGCGGCCGCGATGCCGTAGAGCACGCCCTTGAGGTTGACGTCCACCATCGCCTCCCATTCGTCGACGCGCAGATCGTCGAGCGGGGAGACGGGGCCGATGCCGGCATTGCCGACCAGCACGTCGAGGCGTCCGAACCGCTCACGGGCGAGGTCCACGAGCGTGGTGAGGTCCGCGCGGCGGGTCACGTCCGTGGCCGAGCACACGGCGGCACCGCCGTTCGCCTCGATCCGGGTCACGAGATCCCGCAGGAGGTCGGCACGCCGTGCGCCGAGCACCACCTGGGCTCCCTGCCTGGCCAGCAGCAGGGCGGTGGCCTCACCGATCCCGCTGCTGGCACCGGTGATGGCCACGACTTTGCCGTCGATTCCCGACATGAGCTGCCTCCGCGTTCCGAGGTGCCGTACTGGTCGGGCACCGCAACGCGGACCACGCTAGAGAGTTCGAGTACACATCAAGCAAAGGCGCTCACGGCGCGCGAGGGCGGCGGCGACCCGGGATGGGCCGCCCACCGCCCCGACCGGCGGCTCACGCGTGTCCTGGACGCCGCATCGGCGACCATGCCGTATCCCGAGGAGGCCTCCCGCCGGATCTGGGAGGGCCACGACCCGGCCCCGTTCGACCTCCCCTGATGGGGTGAAATGCGGCCTTGGCCGGTTCCCGTGAGCCAGGGCGGGAGCGGAGAGTGTTCCCTGGGGGTGGGAGATGACTCGGTCGTTGTTCGGACGCCTGTGGAGGCCCGCGGTCGCCGCCGCCGTGTGCGTGGCGTGGGCGGGGGTGACGGGCGTGACATCCCCCGCCCCGGCTGCTCCGGCGGGGAAGGCCTCGGCCGCGCTGGCCACGTACGTGAATCTGCATCAGTGCGGGTACTACAACTCCACCGACCGGGACATCCTCACCAGCGTCGTCGGCCTCTCGGCCACCAGCTACAGCGCCGGCACCAACGCCTCGACCTCGGCGGACCACGCTCCCGCGTGCGGCCCGGGCACCGACAGCTATCCGCTCAGCACCTTCCACTCGGGAGTGAAGGCCCTGGGCCTCCTCGGGGGCAGGTACCTCAATCTGCATCAGTGCGGGTACTACAGCTCCACCGACCGGGACATCTTCACCAGCGTGGTCGGCCTGTCGGCCACCAGCTACAGCGCCGGCACGAGGGTCTCGGCGTCGGCGGACCGCACTCCGTCGTGCGGCCCGGGCAGCGACAGCTATCCGTACAGCGCCTTCCACTCAGGCGTGAAGACCTTGGACCTGCTCCAGGGGAGATACCTGAACCTGCACCAGTGCACGTACTACAGCTCCACCGACCGGGACATCTTCACCAGCGTGGTGGGTCTGGCCGCGACCAGCTACAGCGCGGGCACGAACATCTCGAACACGCCGGACCGCACCCTGAAGTGCGGCCCCGGAAGCGACAGCTACCCGCTGAGCACCTTCACCTCGGGTGTGCTCAGCATCGACCTCGCCGGATAGCCGCCACTCCCCGCGGGAGTCGCCACGTCTACCGACCGTGGAGGCGGCGGTACATCACGTGCAGCCCGACGAGGCCGTGCTCGGGGTGGTCGAAGGCCTCCTGTACGGTGCCGACCACCTCGAACCCCAGCGACTTCCACAGGCGCACCGCCGGGTCGTTGGTCTCCACGACCGCGTTGAACTGGATCCCGCGGAACCCCTCCGCGCGGCACCAGTCGACGACGTACTCGCCGAGTGCCCGACCGATGCCCTTGCCCCGGTGCGCCGGGGCGACCAGGAACGAGGCCGTGCCGATGTGGGAGCCGCGGCCGGGCCGGTTCGGCCCCATCTTCGCCGAACCCACGATCTCGCCGCCCTCGACGGCGACCACGGTGCGCCCGGGCGGCTGCTCCATCCACCACGGCCGCGCCTCCTCGAGAGTCTGTCCCTCAGGAAACGCGTATGTCGTGCCCTCGGCCATGACCACCTTGTAGAAGCGGTAAATGGCCGGCCAGTCCTCGTCGGAGGCGATGCGGATCTCCATTCGCCGCAGGATACGCGCCGCCACGGAAGGTTTCCGCGCACAGCCGGGTGCCTGCCGGCAAACCCCTTGTCACGCCTCCACACGCTGCTGGCCGCAGGCCGTGGTAGCGTCGCTCCCTTCACCGGTGAGCCGGAAGAAGTACCCCGCAGGTGACCGTGAAAGACCTGACCCAGCAGAAGCCCATGGATCACCTTCTGCACCTCGACCGCGCTATCGACGAGTTGGACCCGCCCCGCTGGGCGCCTCCCGACCCTGACGCGACCCGTTTGGTCCGCAGGGTGCACGAGTTGCGGCGTGTTCCTCTGGGCGAACTCGGTCCGGCGGATCTGCGCACGCTGATCTCCCAGCGGGTGGCACTGCCGTACGTCCTTCCGCTCGCGGTGCGCCTGCTGCTCGATGAGCCACTGCTCGACGCGTACTTCTACGAGGGCGACCTGCTGCTGGCCACCGTCGATGTACCCGCCTCCGCCTGGTCGCTGCTGCCGGACCTCGGCGCGCGGCTGCGCACCGTGGTCATGGCGCTGCCGGAGGCGGCGGTCACCGGTCTGCCCCGCGGCGCCGCCGAGGAGCTCGCCGGCTTCGTCTCGAGGACCGCGTCGCTTCGGTGACCGGACGCCGGCGCGGTGACGCCGGATCGCTCAGGCCTTGATCAGCTGGTTGTAGGGCTCGCCCTCCGGCGTGAAGATCAGGGTGAAGTCCTTGCCCACCTCGGTGGCGACCTCGCGCAGGCGGGCCAGGACCTCGGCCTCGGAAGGCAGGTCAAGACCGAGGGCTGCCGCCGCACGCTCCCGGTCGGCTATCAGGTCGGGCATGTCCTCCAGGTGGTCGGCGGCCAGCTCCGCGCTCTCCTCCGCGGTGAACGCGCGGCAGTCGCGCCACCAAGGCGCGACCAGGAGGAGCCGCAACAGCTCCGGCAGGCCGACCGCGACCAGCGCCGCGCCGCCTTCGGAGTCCGCGTACAGGACTGGGCGTTCCTCACCGCCCTCGCCGCAGAAGAAGTACGTACCCCCGGCCCCGTCACCCGCGAAGCCCTCCAGCGCCGCGCCGGACGCGAGGTGGACCTCCTCGACGTGGTCTCCCCCGTCGAGGTCGAAGTCGCCCGGCCAGGCCAGGAAGTCGGCGGCGTCGTCGTGCTCGGCGATGGCTGTGATCAGTGAGTGCATACGTCGCACGTTAGCGGCCGGGTACGACAGTCCCGCGCCCGTCCTGCAGATCGCCGGAGCACGGCAAACAGATTCTGCCGTTCCGGGCGTGGGAGACCGAACTCCACGGCCCCTAAAACCTTTCGATGATGACGAGCGTCCCCCGGCTGCCGGAACGCACCGCATGCTCCACTCCCGCCTCGACGAGGTACATCTCCCCCGCGCGGACATCGGCCTCGATTCCGCCGGCCAGCAGCCGCAGGGTGCCGTCCATCACCAACAGCGCTTCCGCCGTTTCGTGGGTTTCCGGTTCCAGGGGGCGGCCGTCCATGCGCAGCACCTTCACCCCCGTACTCCCGACCTGTCCGAGCAGGTGCGAGCTCCAGGCGTCCGGCAGTTCCGCGGCCGTGTTCCGTATGTCGACGACGTTCATGGCATACCTCCTGGCGGGCCGTCCCGCCGGAGGGCTGAGGGAGCCACCGGGAACGTCCGCGGTCGTGATCAAGGGATGCGATGACGTTATGACATGGCGGCGCGCCGCTGGTCGACCGTTGGGTAAAACCTCGCGCCGCGGTCCGGTCCCGTCAGCAGATTCTCACCGACTGCACGTCGGTCCAGTCCCCCGTGGCGTCGCTGCTGTAGGCGCCCGGCGTCGTGTAGATCAGCTGCCCGACGATGTCGTACATGCGGGCTCGCGTCCCCTGGCTCTGGTTGTTGATCCAGGAGCCCTTGCCGGAGAAGGGGTCGGTGTACGTCGTGCACCGGTACCACTCGGTGTGGGTGCCCTGGAAATACTCCATGCTGTACTCGCAGAAATAGCCCGCGTACACGACGCCGTCCCGGCACGGGTCAGCGAGAGGACGCGTTCCCCGGCCGGCCGCGAAATCACGCGGGCGGCTTTCTCCGGGAAGTGCCACGGCGACTCGCCCCCCATCGAATCCGATCTCGTTGGCCGACACCTGCTTCCCGCCCACGGCGTGCAGGTACCGGTCGACCTCCGACTGCAACGCGGTGGCCTGCCCGGAGGAGAGTCCTGCCGCTCGCACCTGATCCGCGAAGGGCCGCTCCGGGGAACTCGCCTGCGCCGCCCCCGGGACGGCGGCCAGGAGCAGACCCCCGGCGCACAGCGCTGTGATCCGCCTGGCGAAACCGGTGCCGAACATCCGCATCATGCCTCCCGTGAACGGAATCGGACGAGAACGCAGAGGTTGTGAACCCTGCGGGAACTCACCGACACCTCAGGGAGGACATCTGTCTCGAAGAATGCCCGGATCGCCCGAAAGGGCCTTCTTGACATCGCCCGACGGCGGCCGAGAGCTGCACCCGGCCGCCGTATCGGGGTCATCCGTGCGGGAGCCCGATCAGGGCAGGCCCGGCCAGTACGGATTGACCGGCAGCGGATAGCCGGGATCGACCTTGTCCGTCGCGATGTCGTAGCGCACATACTCCGCGCCGCGGAAGAAGAAGGCCTTCCCGTTGTTCCACACCACACCACCGGTGAGATCCGCGGGCCACAGTCCGGGCCAGTACGGCGAGATCGGCAGCGGATAGCCCGGATCGACCTTGTCCGTCGCGATGTCGTAGCGCACATACTCCGACCCGCGGAAGAAGTACGCCTTCCCGTTGTTCCACACCACGCCCGCGTCGACGCCGTCCGCCCAGAGCCCGGGCCAGTACGGCGAGATCGGCAGCGGATAGCCGGGATCGACCCTGTCCGTCGCGATGTCGTAGCGGACGTACTCCCCTCCCCGGAAGAAGTACGCCTTTCCGTTCGGCCATACGACGCCGACGTCCACGCGGTCCGAGAACAGTCCGGGCCAGCTCGGAGAGATCGGCACCGGGTAGCCGGGGTCGACCTTGTCGCCCTCGACGTCGTAGCGGTAGTACTCCCCGGCGACGAAGAGATAGGCCTTGCCGTTGTTCCACAGCACCGGAGCGGTGACCACGCGTTCGGAGACGTCCTCGGCGAAGTATTCATGGTTGTCCGCGTTGCGGATCGCGTCCGCCGGCTTGGTGATCGCCAGATTCCGGGCCGCGGCCTGACCGTAGACGACGTCGTCGACGCTGGAGACCGCATGACACAGCTCGTGCACGAGCGTGCCGAACTTGGAATCCGTGCCTGTCGCGTTCGCGCTCCAGAAATGGGAACAGAGCCAGATCTTCCGGGTGTTCTTGTAGGTGTACGCGTACCAGCTCGCGTCGCAGCCCGTACCCGTCAGGTCGTACGTCAGCGCCTCGCCCGCGATCACCGCGCCGATATCGGTGAAGTGCTGACTGACGACGGCGTAGCGCGCGGCGTCGTAGGCACCGAACCACTCGGTGGACACCGTATTGGCGGCCCCGTTCGTCCAGGCCAGTTGATGCCTCGCCTTTTCCGTGAAGGCACCGGCGTTCTCGTGAGCGGCCCGGACGTCCTGCTGTTGCGCGGCCGTTCCTCCCACCAGGACAGGCGCCATGACGCCTGCCTTGGCGACGGTTACGGCGGTCCTCAGCGCTTGCGGGGGCCCGAGTTCGCGTCGCACGGCCTCCGCGATGGTGTGGCGCGGTTCCCCGTCGCCGACCACGTCGAACGTCGCGGAGAGCGGATCGAGGTCGAAGCCTTGGTGGTCGGGGCGCAGCCGTACCACCGGTGCGCCG
Source organism: Streptomyces sp. NPDC044063 (assembly GCF_056434285.1). Taxonomy (NCBI): domain Bacteria; kingdom Bacillati; phylum Actinomycetota; class Actinomycetes; order Kitasatosporales; family Streptomycetaceae; genus Streptomyces; species Streptomyces sp. NPDC044063. The sequence continues at coordinate 18,370 of NZ_JBWKFM010000001.1, read as the reverse complement.
GGTCCCTGCGGGATGGCGTCGTGAATCCGCGCGTCGAGCGTCACGGTGTAGGTCCCCGGCTCGGTGATGGGGAAGGCCGTGGTCAGATCGACGTCCTGCGTCACGACCTCGCCCGCGCGAACCGTTCGGTAGGAGGCTTCCTCAGGCTCTCCGCGTTTGACGAACCGTCCGTCGTAGGGGATGCGGAGCCCGTCGCGGCGGACCTCGAAGTACTGGAACACCTCCGGACCTTCCAGGGGTGTGTCCCAGACGAGCAGTCGAGCGTCCTGATCGCTGACATTGGTCAGCTCGAACGTCACCAGGATCGGTTCACCGAGCCGGTATTGCGGCTCGGTTCTGAGGGAGATGCGAAAGTTGTCCTTCATCGAGGTACCTCCGGCGACCGGACGACCTGGATATCCATCGAGTGAGGAGAGAGGCCTCGTGCTCCGTGGGCCTCAGGACGGGCAGACCTCGCGTCCCATGGTCGCGCCGGCAGCGCTCCCCCGGCCCGGCGAGTAGGCCGACCGGGTGAAGACCGGCCCGCCCGCGGTCAGGGCGACGTCGGCGGTGTGGCGGCCAGGACGGCGTCGAGGAGGCCGGGGAAGCGGGCGTCGAGGTCGTCCCGGCGCAGGGTGACGGCCTTGTAGCGGCCCTGCTTGTGTTCGCGGGTGATGCCGGCCTCGCGCAGGGCGCGCCAGTGGTGGGTGGCGGTGGCCTTGGTGACGTCCAGGGGGAGGCTGCCGCAGGTGCGCTCACCCTCGGAGGCGGCCAGTTCGCGCACGATGCCCAGGCGGACGGGGTTGCCCAGGGCGGCGAGGACGTTCTCGACGTGGAGCTGGTCGCGGTGGGGGTGGTGGGCGACGTGCATTCTTCGACTGTACGACAGGTCACGTACTGGACGGGCGGCCACCCGCTCGCTCCCGTTTGTCCGTTTTCGTCGTTTGATTGTATGGTCTTTCTCGTACAGTCGAACAGACCATGATCGGAGAGCGATCCCATGAGCACCACCCCGCCGGGACGAGCCGACGCGCCGGTCGCCGTCGTCACCGCCGCGAGCTCGGGCATCGGGCGCGGGATCGCGACGGAGCTGGCCCGGCGCGGCTACCGGCTCTCCCTGCTGAGCCGGGGCGAGAGCGTGCGCGACCTCGCCGAGGAACTGGGCGGCGCCGTCGCCACCACCGGCTCCCTCACCTCCCTCGAAGACCTCGAACGCCTCGTCGGCGGGACCATGGACGCCTACGGGCGGATCGACGCGGTCGTCAACGGCTGCGGACACGCGGCCAACGACGAACTGCTCAAGGTCACCGATGCGATGTGGCATGACGGCCTGGACATGATCCTGCTGTCCGTGGCCCGTATGGCCCGCCTCGTCACCCCGCACATGCTCGCGCGCGGCACGGGCGCCTTCGTGAACGTCTCCTCCTACACCGCGTTCGAGCCCATGGGGATGATCCCGGTGAACTCGGCCCTCCGCGCCGCCCTGTCCTCGTTCACCAAGCTCTACGCCGACCAGCACGCCGCCCACGGCCTGCGCATGAACGCCGTCCTGCCGGGGTTCGTCGACTCCTACCCGGAGACCGAGGAGTTCCTCTCCCGCGTCCCCGCCGGGCGCTACGCCACCACCGCCGAGATCGGCAAGCTCGCCGCCTTCCTCGTCTCCGACGACGCCGCCTACATCAACGGCGAGTCCCTCCGCATCGACGGCGGCGCGGCCCGCTCCCTATGAGCCGCCCGCCCCATCCCCGCCCCCGGCGGCCCGACTTCACATGGTTCTCTTTCACCTTCGACACGAGATGTCCGCTCATATCCCCATCAGCCGAAGTAGCGTGTCTTCATGAAGGCGGTGCGCCTGGGCGCGCTCGACTGTGCCTACCTTTCCTTCGGTCACACGCGTCCCGCCGGGTCACGGGACACCGGATTCCTGCTCCTGATGTCGGGAACGCCTCCCACGCCGGCCGAACTCACCGCGTACGTACGCCATCGAGCGGAACGCATCCCCGCCCTCCGCATGCGCCTCGGCACGGTCCGCCCGTCGCTGAGCCGCCCGTACTGGCTGTACGACGACTCCTTCGATGCCGCTCGCCACGTCCACGAACACCGGCCGGCTGCCAGGGCCCCTGACGCCCTCGGACTCGCGGACCTGGCCGCGGCGCTCGTGGACGCGCCGCGCAATGACGTGAGCGCTCCCCCGTGGTCGCTGCGCCTCCTGCACGGCACACCTGGCCCTGGAGATCGCCGGCAGGCGGGCTTCGCCCTGCTCTTCACCCACCATCACGCGGCCTTCGACGGACCGGGAGCGGTGGACGTCCTCCACAGGCTGCTCACCCCTCGCGACCCCGGGCCGCGACGCTCGCTGCTCCCCGGGGCGCCCCCGCACCCCATCGGGGCGGCCGTACGAGGCCTACGAGGAGCGGCCTCACTGGCAGCGGGCTTCGCGCGACCCGCCCCCGACGTTCCTCTCCTCCGGTCACCTGCACACGAGCCCAGCGGCATCTCCTGGTGCCACACCCCCCTGAGCGCGCTGCTGGACGTCGCCACGAGGTACGGCTGCACGGTCAACGACGTCCATCTGGCCGCCCTCACCCTGGCCTTCCGCGACTGCCTCGCCGAGCGCGGCGCCCCGCCGCCGCCCACCATGATGGCGCTGGTCCCCATGGCCGTGCCGCCACCCGCCGACCACCTCGGGATCGGCAACTTCACCGCCTGCGCCCGCGTCCCCCTGCCGGTCCGGGTCACGGACCCGCGCGCGTGCCTGCGACGCGTCCACCAGGCCGTCCGGCGGGCCAAGCGGGCCCGGCAGCGCGAAGGCGGCGCCCTGCTGGTGCGGGCGAGCGGCGTACTGCCGGCGCCATGGACACGCTGGCTGGTGTCCGTACCCCTGGCGCCCCGGTCCACGAACATCGTGGCGACCAACCTGGGCACGGTGTCGCGGAGGCTGTCCTGCCCGGGCGGGAACGTCGAGGCGCTGCTCCCCCTGCCCCAGCGTCCTTCCTGCGGAGGTCCGAGCACGGGCATCGTCAGTTACGGCGCGACGACCACGGTCTCGTTCATGGCCGCGCGGCGTACCGGCGTCCACCACGCGCTGCCGGAGCACTATCTACGGGCCCTGGAGGCTCTGGGCGCGACATAGGCGGGACCGTCACATCCGAACATCCCGATGTCCCGATGTCCCGATGTCCGGATGTGACAGAAGACCGTCATTGCGGTCGGGTCCGGTCGAGGCAGATCATGAGGACATGCCCGAGACGAGCCACCGTGTAGTGATCGCGGTCTTCCCCGATGTCGACCTGCTCGACGTGACGGGGCCGGCCGAGGTCTTCGCGCTGGCCAACCGGGAGTCCGGCGGCCGCGCCCGCTACCGCGTCCGGCTGGCCGGGCCCGGGCCGGCGGGTGAGGCGGTGGCGACCTCCGCGGGAGTGCGCGTGGTCACCGACGTGGGATTCGACCAGGTCGGGGCCGCGGTGGACACCCTCCTCGTTCCCGGAGCGGTGGACGTGCGCGACGACGGGCCGCGCGCCCGGATCGATCGCCGGGTCGTGGACTGGATCGCGGCCACGGCACCGCACGCGCGGCGGATCGCCTCCGTGTGCGTGGGCGCCCACCTGCTGGCCGCCGCCGGACTGCTGGACGGGAGGATGGCGACCACCCACTGGTCGACGGCCGCCCAGCTGGCCGCCGACCACCCCGAGGTCGCCGTCGATCCGGACCCGATCTTCATCCGTTCCGGACGGGTGTGGACCGGGGCGGGCATCAGCTCCTGCCTGGACCTGGCCCTCGCGCTCGTCGCCGAGGACCACGGCGAGGAACTCGCACTCGCCGTCGCCCGCCAGCTGGTGGTCTACCTCAAACGCCAGGGCGGGCAGAGCCAGTTCAGCGTGCCGATCAGCCGGCCGCCGACGTCCCGCAGGGACATCGACGAGCTGCGCCTGTACATGGCGGGCCACCTCGACGAGGACCTGTCGGCGGCCGCCCTGGCACAGCGCATGTGCCTGAGCGAACGGCATTTCGCCCGCGTCTTCACCCAGGAGACGGGCACCACACCGGCCGCGTACGTGGAAGCCCTGCGCGTGGAGGCGGCCCGCCGACTGCTGGAGACGAGCGACGAGCCGCTGGAGCGGATCGCGACGACTACGGGCCTGCGTTCGGTGGAGACCCTGCACAGGGCCTTCAGGCGGCAGCTCGCCACCAGCCCGGGCGCGTACCGCCGACGCTTCCGCACCACCACCACGGCCTGACCCGCCGGCGCCCTCGAGCCCCGTCGGGCTCCATCGGCGTGTGTCAGCACGTCACTTCACACCCCATTCGCACCCCATTCGCACCCGTTCATACCTATCGAGAGGAAATTCCCCATGCCCGCTTCGAAGACCCTGCGTGATGTGATCGGCCTGAGCGACCAGCTCCCCCGGCTGGCCGACACCGCACTGATCATGATCGACTTCCAGAACACCTACCACACCGGCGTCATGGCCCTGGAGGGCGCCGGCGAGGCCCTGCTCGCGGGCAAGCGCCTGCTGGAGGCGGCCCGCGCGCTGGGCACCCCCGTCGTCCACGTCCTCAACGACGGCGGCCCGGACACCCCGTACGACATCCGCGCCGACATCGGCTCCCTCCACCGGGACGTCGCGCCCGCCGACGGCGAACCGGTGGTGGTCAAGCAGTTCCCCAACGCCTTCCACGCCACCGAACTGGAGCGGACGCTACGCGATCTGGGCGCGGGCCCCGACCTGGTGCTGGCCGGGTTCATGACCCATATGTGCGTCACCTTCACCGCGCAGGGCGCCTTCAACCTCGGCTACCGCCCCACCGTCGTCGCCGAGGCCACCGCCACCCGCTCCCTGACCGGCCCCGACGGCACGGCCATGCCCGCCGCCACCCTCCACGCCGCCGCGCTCACGACCATCGGCGACCTCTTCGGGACCGTCGCCCCTCGCGTCGACGACCTGCTGTCCTGAGCACGCGGCCGACCGGACATCGGCGGAAGAGCCCTCGGAAAGGTGACCGCGTGGCGCCGCGACCACCGTGTTCGATCGCGATGCCCTAGCGTGGCCCGGACGAGGGCCGCCGCGGGCGGTGGCGCGCAGCGAGGGTGACGGTGCCGGTGGGCGAGGACGAGCGACGACAGGACGCGTGGCCCGGGCTGCCCGGACCGTCCCTGGACGCGGACCTGGAGGACATCGCCGAACAGGTCCGGCAGCTCGGCCGCGCCCAGGGCCGGATGCGGGCGCTGCTGGACGCGGTCCTGGCCGTCAGCCGCGAACTGGACCTGCCCGTCGTGCTCCGGCGCATCGTGACCGCCGCGATGGAGCTGGTGGACGCCCGCTACGGCGCCCTGGGCGTGCTCAACGAGGACGGCACCGGACTCGAGGAGTTCGTCCCGCTGGGGCTGGACGACCGGGAACGGGAGGCCCTGGCCGGGGTGGAGCTCCCGCACGGCCGGGGCCTGCTCGGCCACCTCATCGAACACCCCGAACCGCTGCGGGTCGACGACCTCCCGCACCACCCGGGCTCCGCGGGCTTCCCCGGGGGCCACCCTCCGATGCGGACCCTGCTCGGCGTCGCCATCAGCGTCCGCGGGCATGTCTACGGCAACATCTACCTGTGCGACCGCCGCGACGGCAAACCGTTCGACGACCAGGACGAGGCCGTCGTGGTCGCCCTGGCCGGCGCCGCCGGCGTCGCCATCGAGAACGCCCGCCTGTACGACCAGGTGCGCTCCGGAGCCGAACAGTTCCAGCGGCTGCTCCTCCCCCGGCTGCCCGACGTGGCCCCCTTCACCGCGGCCGCCGTCTACCAGCCCGCCACCGCTCCCGGACACCACCTCGGCGGCGACTGGTACGACACGCTGCTGCTCCCCGACGGCGCCTGCGCCGCGGTCGTCGGGGACGTGGTGGGGCACGACCTGAAGGCCGCGGCGGCCATGGCGCAGACCCGCAACATGCTGCGGGCCCTGCTGTACGACCGGTGCGCCCCGCCCAGTTCGGTCCTCGCGCGCCTCGACGACACCCTCCAGGCGATCGCCGAGTCGCCGCCGGTCACGACGGTGTGCCTCGCCCGCATCGAGCCCGCTCCCGGCGGGTGGTCCCTCCACTGGTCGACCGCCGGGCATCTGCCGCCCCTCGTCGTCGCCCCGGACGGCCGCGCACGGTTCGTGCACGGTGAACCCGGCCTGCCGCTCGGCGTCGACGCGGCCCAGCCCCGTCCCGACCATGTCCATCCGCTGTCACCGGGGAGCACGGTGATCCTCTGTACGGACGGGCTGGTCGAGCACCCCCGGCACTCCCTCGACACCGGCATGGACGCGCTCGCCGCCCTCGCCGCGGCCCACGCCGGGCTCCCGGTCGACCAGCTGTGCCACGTACTGGCCGACAAGCGTCCCAGCGACGGCCACGACGACCTGGCGATCCTCGCCGTACGCGCTCCGGACCACCCACCGCGGGACGCCTGACGTCGCACAGGCCGCGGACGGCCGTCACGGGGTGCGTACGCGCGGCGGGCGTCAGCGTGCCGCCGGCCCTGGAGAGGTGAGCCGTCGGGCCATGGTGTGCACCACGCCCGTCGCCGCGGGGAGCAGGGCGAGTCCCAGGACCGGGGACGCGGCCGGCAGGCCCGCGCGACGCAGGCGGGTCAGGGCCCAGACGCTGTAGGGGATGACGACGGTCGGGGACGTCGCGACACCGGGCGTGTAGCCCCGGTAGGCACCGGACTGGAGCATGTGCACCACGCCGTGGAGGCCGAAGCCGGTGAGGGCCGTACGGAAGAAGGGGCTCCGGCCCCGGGTGCGGGCGCCGTCCGCGGCGGCCGCCGCGACCAGCAGGGCCATCAGCCCGATCGCCGTGTTCACGTGGGGCTGGGTGACCTCCATCCGGGACCAGACCCTGTCCGGGACGCGAGGGAAACGGGCCTTCAGACGCGGGACGGCGGCGCGGGACCACGGGGCCATGGTGAGGATCTCCTCGAGGTCGTTGGCCGCCCAGGCGGCCAGCAAACCCCAGTAGACGGCCGCGGGTACAGCGTCTTCGCCGACGGCCGTCGCCGTCGTCGCCGCCGAGCCCGGCGGCCTCCTGCGTGGTGCGCGAACCATGAGCCCTCCTCCGAGAAATGCAACGCAACGTTGCGTTGCGTTCTAGACTCAGTCTCATGGGAGAAGGCGTCATGAGCAACCATCAGAAGCGAGGAGCGGCGGCCCGTGGACCGCGAGCCGCCGAACGCATCCACGAGGCGACCCTGGAGCTGCTCACCGAGCGCGGCTACCACGGGCTGACCGTCGAGGCCGTCGCCGAGCGGGCCGGGGTCAACAAGACGACGATCTACCGGTGGTGGCCGTCCAAGGCACCGCTGCTCCGCGCGGCACTGCTCCACTCGCGGGTGCTCGACGTGGAGATCCCCGACACCGGCAGCCTGCGCGGCGACCTCGTCGCCCTGGCCGAGCAGATGGTGCGCCTGGTCGGCGGGAAGCGCACCGGCGCGGTCGCCCGCGCCATGCTCAGCGGTGACGGCCGGGGCGAGCTGGGCCTCGTCGCACGGGACTTCTTCGCCGACCGTCTCGACCGCGAGCGACCGCTGTTCGAACGCGCCGTCGCCCGCGGCGAGCTCCCCGCCGGCACGGACCCGATGCTGCTCGTCGACCTCGTCGCGGGGGCCGTGTGGATGCGGATCCTGCTGCGGCAACTGCCGGTCGAGAAGGGGGTCGTGGAGTCATTGGTGGACGCGGTACTGCCCCCGACGGCCCGATGAACATCGGGCATCGGGCCCCCGTCAGTCATGACACAAGAGCAAGCTCAGGTCGCTGGGTTCCGTGGAGGCTTCGAACTGCTCCCTCAGCGCGTCGTACGCCCGGTACGCGACGTCCATGACCTGCAGATCGAGAAGGATCATTCTTCCGCACCTCTTCCTGGTCTCTTCAGCAATAGCACCCGGGGCCGGTAACGGGCAGGCGCGCGACGGCGGCCTGGGTGTCGTCGCCCTGCCCGCCGGTGCCGGATTGGTGCGCCGCGCGGGCAACGGCCCTCGCGAATGAAACCCGTGCGGTATACAACTGGCCAGGAATGCCCTTGGTACATACCTCATGTGGCGGAAGCATTCCGTGTGTTGGCAGACCTTCCACGATCCGGGAGTACCGCGATACCACCGACTTACGTATGAAGGAGTACCTTTCTTGACCACTCACCTTCGACATGGCGCTGGCCCGCGGAGGGTCCTGGCGCTGCTGGCGGCACTGTGCGGGATCATCGGTGTCACCGCGCTCGGCACGACCCCGGCGACGGCAGCCGATCAGCGTCACGCGATCTACGCCATCGCGCACCGGGTGGACACCCTGGACGGCGTGGACGCCGCGCTCAACCACGGCGCGAACGCCATCGAGATCGACGTCTGTGCCTGGTGGAACCCGAACGAATGGCGCGCCTATCACGACTGTTCCTCGGCCGGTGACAACCGCTACGGCCCCAGCTTCGACGGCATGATCGACCGTATTCTCTCCAACGCCAAGGCAGGGCGCCGGCTGGCGTTGGTCTGGCTGGACATCAAGGACCCGAACTACTGCGGAGAAGCACCGAACCGCGCGTGCAGCGTCGCCGGGCTGCGTGACAAGGCGCAGCGGCTGACGTCCGCCGGAATCCAGGTGCTCTACGGCTTCTACGAGTACCACGGCGGCAACACCCCGGACGTCGGCGGCAGGGGCTGGAAGAGCCTGGAGGGCAAGCTCGGCCCGCTGGAGGGCATCACGACGACCGGGACCCGCGATCAGGTCCGGAACGCCTTCAACCGGTCCGGTTCCGGATTCCCGAACGGTCGCCGGGCGATGGACTACGGCGACAGCGACATCACCAAGGGGTTCGGCAACTGCACCGAGGCCACTTACAACACGTGCGCGGAACTGAAGAAGGGTGCCGCGGACCGTGCCGCCGGGCAGCTGGCGGCCACGCTGTCCTGGACGACCACCTACAACGACCCGTGGTACGTCGACAAACTGCTGGGCGACGCGCGCGTGGACGGCATCATCGCGGGCTACGGCGCCTTCACCGGCGTACGCGAGTACGACAACAGCTGGCAGTGCGCCAACGCCATCAACCTCGTCCGTGACTGGGTGAACCGCCACAGCGGCACCCACCGCATGGCCAACAGCGGTGACCGCCTGTTCAGGTAGGCCACTCGGGTCGTCGGTCGGGATCCCGGCCGACGACCCTTCCCGGAAAAATGTGGCGTTCCCCCACTCCTCCGGCGCTCAGGCCAGGTCGAGGAGCTGCTCGTAGAAGCCGCCGAAGCGGCGCTGCTCGTCGACGAGGTGCAGCTCCAGGATCCAGTGGCAGACCCGGCCCGAGCGGTCGGTGCGGCGCAGCGGGCTGTCGTTGTCGGGCGTGATGTAGGAGTGGGCCTTCGCGCCCTCGTTGGTCTCGTGCGGGAACTCGCCGACGAGGTGGCCCGCGTGCCAGATGCCGATGCTCCAGCCGGCCTCGGCGGCCAGACGCTCGACCTCGGCGTACAGCTGCTTGCCCGTGATCTCCGGGTCGGCCTCGAACGCGGCGCGCCCGGCGGCGAAGATGCGGGGGAGGTCGCGGACGAGCCGGTGCTTCTCCGGGTCGTCGCCGAAGACGTACGTGCGGCCGAAGTCCGCCTCGTACTCCTCGAAGATCGGGCCGAAGTCGGCGAAGGCGATGTCCTGTTCGCCGATGATGCGGTCCGGCGGGTTCTCCTGGTACGGGGCGAGGGTGTTGGGGCCGGAGCGGACGATGCGCTTGTGCCAGTGCTTGGTGGTGCCGAACATCTCGTTCGCCAGGTCCCGGATGCGGTCGCTCACCTCCCGCTCCCCCACACCGGGGGTCACCAGCCCGCGCGCCTCGACCTCGGCGAACAGCGCGATCGCCTTCTCCTGCGCGGCCTCCAGGCCCCTGACGCGGTGGGCCTCGTCGTGCGCGGGCGGCTTTGCTGCCATGTTCGTCTCCCCCATTTCTCTGCATCGGCCATGCATTCGCCAGCTTAGCCACCCACCCGGTCGCGAATCTGCGTGTCGATCACCACACCGTTCCCCGCGGGCACGAGGGAATAGCGGGTCAAGTTTCCGTGAAACCCGGTGGACGCGGCCGGTCGCGCGGCATCATTCCCGGCCATGGGAGAGCGACCGCCGTCACGTCCGGCTCCACGGGGCCCGCAGCACGTCCGCCAGCGCGCGGATCACCGTGGAGAGCGCCCGCAGGAGGTGTGCGCGCTCACGCGGGGCGCTGCCCTTCAGCGTCATGTACGCGACCGAGATCACCGTGACGGCCACGACGGCCAGACAGGCCACCAGCGCCCATTCCGTGCTGAGCATGTGTCGACTCCCTTGCTCGAGGGTCCTGTTCCCGGCCGGTGCGGCCGGGCTCACAGCCATGGAACCCGGACCGCCGAGCGGCGTCACGCGGTCGTGAAGTGTTCGGCGAAGCGGAACAAAGCCGCAGGTCACGGGCGCGTGGACGGGCGCGTGAAACGAAGAATCCGGAGCGGTGGACGGCCGGAGGGAGAGACTCCGTGACAGAGGGAACGAGGCCGGAGCCGGGACCGGCCCCCGCACAGCAACTGCTGAGCGACGAACTCCGGCGGTTGCTGGCCACATCGAGGCTCGATCAGAGCGGGGCGAGGGTCGCGGCCAACAAGCTGCTCAAAGGCTGGGGCGTGCGGCAACTGGCCGACTCCAGCGTCAGCGAGCGCTTCTCGGGCCTGCCGGGGACCAACTTCGCCCAGCTGTGGGCCCTGGTGGGGGCGATGCTCGTCGAACGAGGCGACCTGACGACGACCGAGGTCGCGTCGGAGGGCAGAGCACGACGCCCGTGGGAGGGAACAACGGACACGGCACCCGAGAAACGAGGGACCGGAGAGGCCGCCGCCCACTACGACTACTGGCACGTCCTGTGGCGGCACACCCGCAACGCCCCGGCACCCGGCCACAACCCGCTCCTCCTCCCGTACCTCCACGCCGCCGTGAAGGCCGCCGGGGAGCACCCCTACCCGGGGCTGCTCGGCACCCCGGACACGCCGTCGAACACGTCACTGGCCGACGACTACGTCCCCCAGCAGGTGGCCGACTGGGGCGGGCCCGATGCCGAACCGTCCGCAGCCGGGGACCGGACTTCCGCCGCAGCCCTCTTCACGGCGCCGGAGCCTGTCCGTCTGCTCGTCGGCGGCCCGGGGTGCGGCAAATCGACGCTGCTGCGCGTCCACGTGACCGGCGCGGCCGGCGAGCTGTCGGAACGCCGGAACCGGCGAGCCGGCCGGATGGTCCCGGTCCTGGTGCGCGCCTCCCAGCTCACGGAACGGACCAGAGCGACGACCTTCCCCGATGCCCTGGCCAAGGCCGCCGGCGAGGCCCTCGCCCGACAGCTGTCGCCCGGCACCCTGACCGAGGAATTCTTCCGCAAGCAGCCCTTCCCCAAGGGCGGCGGCTGGCTCGTCCTCGTCGACGGCCTCGACGAGGTCCCCCACGCGGCCGCGCGCACCGCGCTGCTGCGCACCCTGGCCGAGGCGGCGGCCGAGTGGCCGTACCACTTCGTCGTCACCACCCGTCCCCTGGCCCGGGACGAACTCGACGCCTCGGTGGCACGCACGGCCCGCTTCGAGCTGCTGCCCTTCACCGCCGAGGACCTGCGTGGTTATGTGCGGGCCCGCCTCGCCGGAATGGCCGGGCCCGACGACCCGGACCGGCACACCGCGCGGTTCGAGGCCCTGCTCGCCGACGCGGGGCTGCGGGACCTGGCCCGTACCCCGCTCATCGCCGCCATGCTGTGCCGGCTCTACAGGGACGATCCGGACGAGCCGTTCCCCGAGGGCCGTGCCGCCGTCTACCGGTCCTTCGTCGATCAGCTCTACGAATTCAACACCCACAAGCAGGTCAAGGAGACGCACCGACGCGCCATCGAGGCCCTGACGCTCCCCTTCCAGCACGTGCCCGATCAGCGGGCCGTCACCGCGGCGGCGGAGAAGGCACGCGACGATCTGCCGCGGCTCATCGGCCACCTCGCCCTCCATTGGTTGTCCGGCCGATCCGCCACGCTCGCCAAGGCCATCGCCGAGCACGAGCACGGCCGTCCTCCCGCCCGTGTGAAACCCGCCGAGTGGAACCGGTTCCTCACCGATCTCCTGGTGGCCACCGGCCTGCTGGTCGTCCAGGGCACCAAGATCGTCTTCCCGCACCGGACGTTCATGGAGTACCACGCCGCCCGCTGGGCCACCGAGACGGCGCGCGACCGCAGGGCCGCGGTCCGGTACTTCGTGACCAGCCGCTGGGTCAGGCCTCCGACGTGGCCGTTCAGCCGGTCCGTCTGGAGCATGTCGATCGTGAAGATCTCCACGCGCCATGTGCTCGGCCTCGGCGTCAACCGGAATCTGACCCGCGCCGACATGTCGTTCGCCGGCTTCGTCCTCGACCTCGTCAAGGAACACGACACCCGCCTGGACCGCAAGCTCCTCCGCGTGGCCAGGAAGGGCGGTGTGGAAGGCGGCACCTTCATCGCCGTGCAGAAGACCCTCGGCACCCACATCCCCTCCGGCACCGCCGAAGCCGCCGTCGCCACCCTCGCCCGCGTGGCGTCCAGCACGCGCAAGGTCCCCGGCGAACAACGCGTCCTCGCCGCCGAGACGCTGTCCCGCGTCGGTGACCGGCGAGGCATCGAGGCCTTCGCCGCGATGGCCGAGGCCCCGGAGCGGCTCGACACCCTCGACCAGTGGCACACACCCCCGAGGTTGCAGCAGATCGACTTCGTCGCCATGGTGCCACCCACCCAGTCCGAGCTCGACGAGATGCGCCGGCGCAGCCGCCGCGACACCATGAACAAACTCGACTACGTGGCCCACGACCCCACCCTCGACGAAGCCGTACGACGGGAGGCGGCCCGGGTGCGGTCGGCGTTCGTACGGATCGTCGGGGAGAAGGCCCCGTGAGATCCGGTCGCCGAAGCCCCTCGCGATGGCGGTACTGTGCTGCCGCGCCAACGACACCCGACCGGGGAGACCCCGTGACGTCAGAGCCGCCGGCGGCCGAGTGCCCCGGACCGAGGGTTCCGCCCTCGTACCCGCCGAGGACCCCACCGCCGCCGAAACGCCCCATCACCCCGGACGAACGGCCGATGGACACCTCCCCGGCTCTTGCCGGGACCCCGCTCCGGGCGGTCCGGGGCCGGCCGATGATGGCCAACCGGCGCGGCGTCAACTGGCCGCTCGACACCGGCCGGTGGACGCCGGACGCCACCCGGCGCCGCGTTCTCGCACAGCTCCGGGAGTGGGGCCACACCGTCGACGAGGCGGCGATGGGCGACACCGTAGCCTTCCTCGCCCGGCAGGCCGCCGCCGGGGGAACGTGCCGCGTCAGCCTCCACATGGCCCCCCAGGAAGGCCGGCTGCTCCTGGTGTTCCTCAGCCATCAACGGAGCCCCGCCCCCGCCGGCCGGGCCGATCAGGCCGTGCTCCGTGACCTCGCCGCGCACGACGGCGTGAACAGCTGCGGCGCCGACACCACGTCCGACGGCCGCACCCTGTGGGCGCTGCTCGACCTCACACCGCGCCGCCGGCCTCCGGGACCCGCCCGTGGGGCTCCGCCAGCAGTGCGAGCACCGTGCTGAGCCGCTCCCGCACCGCTTCGTCGGTGATGACGCCGTCCTCGCCGACCGTCCCACGGTCCACGGGGATGCGGGTGCAGGCCTGCTCCACGATGGCGGCGCCCGTATAGCCCAGCACCGTGCGGAGTGTGGCCTCCGCGCCCTGGCCCCGGCCGGGTGCGGCCGCGTTGACCCAGGCCACGGGCTTGTCGCAGATCTCGGTGCCGCCGACCGTCCAGTCCAGCAGGTTCTTGAACGACCCCGGCAGCGTGCCCGCGTACTCCGGGGTGCATACCAGGACGGCGGCCGCCCCGGCGATCGCGGCGCGCAGCCCGGCCACCGCGGCCGGCAGCGGGTCGGTGTCGTCGTCGGGGTTGAAGTGCGGGAGCGCGGCCAGGCCGTCGTAGAGGACGGTGCGCACATGGGTGGCGGGAGCGATGGCCTGGGCGGTGCGCAGCACGGACTCGTTGGAGGAGCCGGCCCTCAGGCTTCCGGAGAGCAGCAGGATCGTCGGCGGCGTAGACATCCGCTCAACCTATCGCCCCGTCACCGCGCGGCCCGGGTCAGCTCCCGTTGGGCGACGGTCCGGAAGTCGTGCGGCGGTCGCCCGGTGAGGCGCTGGACGGTGTCGGTGATCCGGTCCTCGGCCCCCTCGGCGATGGCGAGGTCCAGTCCGGCGAGCATCGCGGCGAACTCCTCCGGCATGGAGGCGGTCAGGCGGTCCCGCAGCTGTTCGTACGTCAGGGGCCGGTAGGCCACGGGCCGACCGGTGAGCTCGGTGAGGACGGCGGCGATGTCGTCGTGGCCGAGCGTCTCCGGTCCGGTCAGGACCAGGTCGGTGTTCGGGGCACGGTCGTCGGTCAGGGCGTGGACGGCGACGGCGGCGATGTCGTCGGCGTCGACGAATCCGACCCGGCCGCTGCCGGTCGCGGTCAGGATCGTGCCGTGCTCGCGGATGCTCCGGGCGTGGGGGTGCGTGCCGGTGAAGTTCTGCATGAACCAGGAGGGCCGCAGCACCGCCCACTGGTCGAACAGACCGGGCAGGGCCTGGTGGACCTCCCCCACGGCCGGTCCCCCGGAGGGGACGGCCGAGGAGCTGAGGAGCACGGCGCGGCGCACGCCGGCGGCGCGGGCCCGGTGGAGGAAGGGCAGCACGACCGCGGCCGGGTCCGGATCACCGACCGGCGGGACGAGATAGACGCGGTCCGCTCCGGCGAGGGCGTCGGTGAAGGTCGTGGGGTCGTACCAGTCGAAGCGGACCGGTAGCGCGCCGGGGATGGCGGCGGCGATCGCGGCGGGGCGTCGGGCGGCGGCCTTGACGCGGTGGCCGGCGGAGAGCAGCCCTGCGGCGGTGCGGCTGCCGGTGGTGCCGGTGGCTCCGATGACCAGGGTGGTGCCGGTGGCGGTCATCCGGCGCTGCTCCCGGGTGTTCTCGGGCATGGAGGTCTCCGTCCCATACAATGCGGACCGACGGTCCGCTTGATTGAACGATACGGACCGCCGGTCCGGATCGCAAACAGGAGGTACCCGTGCCCGAGCGCAAGCCACGCAAGGACGCGACCCGTAACCGGGAGGCCGTCTTCGCCGCCGCCGACGCCCTCTTCACCGAGTGCCGCAGCCCCGAGGACGTCACCATGGCCGACATCGCGGCAGCGGCGGGCGTCGGCAAGGGCACACTCTTCCGGGCCTTCGGGGATCGCACCGCGCTGATCCGCGCGCTGTACGAGGCGCGGCTCGAACCGCTCGAGAAGGCCGTCGAAGCGGGACCGCCGCCGCTGGGCCCCGGCACACCGCCGCTGGTACGCGTACCGGCCCTGCTCGACGCCCTCCTGTGCTTCAAGCTCGACAACCGCCACCTCGCGCTGGCCCTGGAGGGGACCGGCGCCGACAGCCCCTACCGAACCGACCACTACGAACGCTGGCACACGCTGTTGCGGGACCTGCTGGAGCGGATCCCGGAGCGGACCGGCTCCGGCTCCGGCTCCGCCGACTTCACCGCCCACGCGCTGCTCGCCGCCACCCGGGCCGATCTGATCGGCTACCTGGCCGGCGAGAAGGCCGTGCCCCGCGAGGCGCTCCGGGAGCGGCTGGCGGACTTCACCGCCTCGGTCCTCGGCACGCCCACGCGACCGGGCCCGCCGGGACGGGCCGCGGAGCGCTGACAGCGGCCCGGGCGCGGCGGAGTCATGCGGCGTGCCCGGCGTGTTCGGCGTGTTCGGAGCACAGGCACGCGACACCCCGCTCGATCCACTCGCGCCCGGCCCACTCCGGATGCCGCTCGATCAGCAGTGCCCGGACCTCGTCGACGATCTCGCGCCCACCCGTCGCCGAGTCCCGCCGCCGCCAGGTCTCGTCGCGCAGCTCGCGCAGGTAGTCACGGACGTCGGCGAGCAGCCGCGGACCGCCGAGGTCGCCGTGACCGGGCACCACCACCCGGGGGCCGGTGGCCGCCAGCCGTTCCATGACGGCCAGCCAGCGCACGCCGGAGACGTCCGTGTCGTGCGGCGGGAACCAGGGGAAGATGGCGAACTGCCCGGCCTCCGCGAGGTCTCCGGTGAACAGCACGCCGGCGTCCGGCACCTCGACCACCTGGTCGCCCGTGGTGTGACCCCGGCCGGTGGGCCGCAGCCGTACCGTGCGGCCGCCGAGGTCCAGGTCGTACCCGCCGTCGTAGACCACATCGAGGGTGGGCGGCCGGACCCCGTCGAGCCGGTCGGCGACCGGTCCGCCGAGACCCCGGAACATCTCCAGACAGCCCGGCCCCTTCCTCCTCAGGTCGTCCGCCTGGGCACGGTTGACCAGATACGTGGCCCGTCCGGCGAACGCGTGCGCGCCAAAGGCGTGCTCGGGGTGGAAGTGCGTCGTGGTCAGGTACAACCGACGGCCCTTCGCCACCTCGGACGCGAGGGCGAGGACGTGTTCGGCGTTGGAGGTTCCCATGCCCGTCTCGACGACGAGCACGGCCCGCGCGCCGCCGACGATGCCGATGTTGGGGACCAGCTGGACCCGGTGGTTCGGGATGACCAGCAGGTCGGGGGCTATCTCCTGAGCACCGGAAACCTGTACGGCGGGATCGGGGAGCGGTTCGTCCGTCATGCTCCGATTCCAGCGCCCCGTCATCTCGGCCGTCCAGGACCGACCGGGTCACGTCGATGCCGTACGGGTATCGTCGCCGGTCATGGAGCTACGCACGCTGCGCTATTTCGTGGCCGTCGCCGAGGAACTCCACTTCGGACGGGCCGCCGCCCGGCTGCACATGAGCCAGCCCCCGCTGAGCCGGGCGATCAAGCGGCTGGAGACCGAGGTCGGTGCCGCCCTGTTGGTCCGGTCCGCCGCCGGCGTCACGCTCACCCCCGCCGGGGCGACGCTGCTCGGCGAGGCGCGCACCCTGCTCGGCCGGGCCGACCGGGTGCGCGAGCGCGTGGCCGCGGCGGCGGGCGGAGCGACCATCACCGTCGGCATCCTGGGCGGCGCCACCGACCGGGGTGCCCTCCGGCTGGCCGCCGCGTACCGAAGGCGGCACCCGGGCGTCGAGGTCCGCGTCCGCGAGACCGGTCTGACCGATCCGACCTGCGGTCTGCGCGCCGGCCTGGTCGACATCGCCCTGACCCGCGCGCCGTTCGACGGGAGCGGCCTGACGGTGCACGAGCTGCGGGCCGACCCGGTGGGCGCGCTGCTCCGCGCCGACGATCCGCTGGCCCGCCGCGATCATCTGGAGCTGGCCGACCTGGCCGACCGGCACTGGTTCCGGTTCCCGGACGGCACCGACCCGGCCTGGCGGACGTACTGGAACGGCGGCGAGTCCCGCGAGGGTCCGGTGGTGCGCGCCGTCCAGGAGTGCGTGCAGGCCGTGCTCTGGAACGGCACGGTCGGGATGACCCCGCTCGGGCACGACCTGCCCGAGGAGCTGGTCGTGGTGCCCCTGACCGACATGGCGCCGAGCCGGGTGGTGGTCGCGGCCAACGAGAACGATACGAACCCGCTGGTCCGGTCGTTCGTCCGGATCGCGACGGCCGCGTACCGTTGAGGAGTTGAGGAACCGGCACGAGCCGGCCACGCTCGTCAGACGGCCGGCATCGCCGATTCCCGGGTCGCGTAGATGTCCCGGAGCCGGCTGGACAGGGCTTCGTAGGCGGCGTTGGCCCGGGCGCCCAGGGCGGTGGTGTCGACCGACTCGTCGAGCATGACGCTCGCCGCGGCCATCGTCAGGGCCTTCTCCGCGGTGTCGGCCAGCGCCCGGACGTCGTCCGCCAGGATGAAACCGATCTGGGACCGCAGGGCGTCGAGAGCGCTGTCCGCCTCGGCGGACGCGTCCAGCATCGGCTGGCGGTAGGCGTCCGGCGCCGCCGCCGGGTCCTCCCGCAGACGCGCCCGGTAGTGCCTCCGGGCCGACCCGAACGCGTGGAGGGCCGTCATGGCGTTGCGCAGCAGGGTGTTCACCTCGACGAGCTGGGCCAGCTCGAACGTCTCACGGCGCTCCGCGACCACCTTGTACCGGTCGGCGGTCCTGGCCTGCGCCTCCCGCCTGCTCTGGGAGCGGTTGTTGATGAACCCCATCGTCACGACCGTGCCCTGACCGATCAGGATCGACACGACGGTCGTGAACCATCCCCAGCCCCCCGAAACCATGCCAGCAGTCTAGAAATCCGGTGCGGGAGCGGAGAAGCGCCGCCCCCGACCTTCCGGGGCACGGGGTGGTGCGCGGTGGGGGGGGGGGGGGGGGGGGGGGGGGGCCCCCCCCCCCCCTCCCCGGGGGGGGGGTGGGGGGGGCGAGGGGGATGTGAATCTTGGAGGGTAATTTCCGGGGGGTCGCAGGGCGTTCCCGG